>DATNKH010000256.1:0-9601 GCA_035603475.1 Thermoanaerobaculia bacterium | reverse complement strand
CCCCTATACCCTTAGCGGACGCCCTCCCAGTCTGAAAAAGCTCGCTCCACGACACCCAGCCCTCGACCGGAGGTCCTCTTCTGCGGAATCGCTGCCCCCCATACCGTCGCGGGCGCAACTCTGCTATCGTGGGTCATGCTGGCCACGTTCCCTCCTCTCGTCGCCGGACCGCGCGCCGCGCCGTTGCCTCTGGCTGCGGCCACCGGTCGGCTGAGGGCCCCTTGACGGCCGAGTTCCACTGCCTCGATCCCCTGCGCCTCGAACGCTTCCTCGAAAGGCGCCGGGCGCACCCCACGTTCCCGCTCGAGTTGAGCCTCGCCGAGAACCTGATGGAGGTGCTGCGCCGGGCGAACAGCTTCGTGCCCTCGGCGGCGGGCTCGATCCTGCTCGACAACCCGGCCGAGAAGCAGGCCGAGCGACGCCGGAACACCCTGACCTTCATCGCCGCCTTCGGCGACAAGGCGGAGTGCCTGCTGGGCGTGACCGTCTCCGCCGACCAGGGGATCGCCGGCCGGGTCTACCTGACCGGCGAGACCTACGTCACCTCGGATGCACCGGCGGACCGCTTCTTCTACGGCGGGCTCGACCAGCAGATCTCGTACCAGACCCACTCGATGATCGCGATTCCGGTCCGCATCGAGCAGGATGTCTGCGGCGTGCTCGAGCTGATCAATCGCCGCCATGCGCCCAGCTACAGCCGCGAGGACCGCAACCTGCTCGAGATCTTCGCCGGCTACATCTCGATCTCGATCCAGAACGTGCTCGACGCGCGCCAGGCGCAGGAGTTCGCCAAGCGCGACAACCTCACCGGCCTGTTCAACGATCGCTACCTCCACGTCGCCCTCGAGGAGGCCATCCGCAAGTGCCGTGAGGACGACCAGGACCTGGCGCTGCTCTTCCTCGACCTCGATTACTTCAAGCGGGTCAACGACTCCCACGGCCACCTCGCCGGCAGCCAGGTGCTGCGCGAGGTCGGGCACATCCTGCGCCGCATGGTCGCCGCCGACAAGGGCATCCCGGCCCGCTACGGCGGCGACGAGTTCGTGCTGCTGCTGCCGCGCCGCGACCTCGAGCAGGCGATCGACCTGGCGGAGGAGATCCGCTCGACGCTGGTCGAGACCACCTTCTCCTCGAAGCCGGGGGAGATCCAGCCCGAGCCCCTGAACCTGAAGGGCGTGACCTGCTCGATCGGCATCGCCACCCTGAAGCGCCATCTCTCCGACGACCTCTCGCTCTTCGACAGCAAGAGCACCCTGCTGCGCCTCGCCGACGCCGCGATGTACGTCGCCAAGGAGACCGGCCGGAACCGCACCGCGATGGCCGGCCAGCTGGTGCGGCGGCGGCGCAACAGCACCACCGCGACCCACGAGCGGCTGCAGCTCATCGTCCCGGAATCCTGATCCCCCGATGCGCGGGAGCCAGCGCGCCGCGGCCGGCGCAGCCTGCGGTCTCGCCGCCGTCCTGCTGCTGGCGACGGCCGGCCCGCCGGCGGCCGGCCCGGAAGGGGCCGCCTCGGGCCGCTTCGTGGTCCGCGGCGCGCGCGTCTTCGACGGCATCCGCATGCTCGGCATCTCCGACGTCCTGGTGAGCGGCGGCAAGATCGTCGCGGTCGGCAGAGACCTGGCCGTTCCACCCGGCACCGAGGCGGTGGCGGGCGCCGGCAGGACGCTGCTGCCGGGCCTGATCGACGCGCATGCCCACAGCTTGGGCGACACGCTGCGGGACGCGCTGGTCTTCGGCGTCACCACCGAGCTCGACATGTTCGCCGACGCGCGGTGGGCCGCGAAGGTGAAGGCCGACCAGGCTGCCGGCGGACGCCTCGACGAGGCCGACCTGCGCTCCGCCGGGACCCTGGCCACCGTGCCGGGAGGTCACGGCACCGAGTACGGCTTCTCCATCCCGACCCTGACCCGGCCCGACGAAGCCCAGGCGTGGGTGGATGCGAGGATCGCCGAGGGCTCCGACTACATCAAGATCATCATCGAGGACGGCAAGGTCCTGGGTCGGAGCTTCCCGACCCTGGATCAGGCGACGGTGGCGGCGCTGGTGGCGGCGGCGCACCGCCGCGGCAAGCTCGCCGTCGTCCACATCACGACGCTCGCCGCGGCCCGCGAGGCGATCGACGCCGGCGCCGACGGCCTCGAGCACCTGTTCGTGGATAAGCTGCCCGATCCCGGTTTCGGCCGCTTCGTCGCCGGCCATCACGCCTTCGTGGTCCCGACCCTGAGCGTGCTGAAGGACGTGGCCGGCGAAGGGGCCGGCGCCGCGCTGGTGCGCGATCCGCGTCTCGCTCCCTACATCGACCCGGACAACGCCGCCAATCTCGAGCGCCGGTATCCCGAGCGGCCGGGCAAGACGGCGATCTATGCGCCGGCGCCGGCGGCGGTCCGCCAGCTCGCGGCGGCGGGCGCCCGGATCCTCGCCGGCACCGACGCGCCGAATTCCGGCACCGCCCACGGCGCCAGCCTGCACGGCGAGCTGCAACTGCTGGTCGAGGCCGGCCTCACCCCGACGGAGGCGTTGGCCGCCGCCACCTCGGCGCCCGCGGCCGCTTTCCGCCTCGCGGACCGCGGCCGCATCGCGCCGGGCCTGCGCGCCGACCTGGTGCTGGTGGAAGGCGATCCGACCGCCGACGTCCTGCAGACCCGCGCCATCGTCCAGGTCTGGAAGCTCGGCGTCGCCGCCGACCGCGACGCCTTCCGCGCCGAGGTCGCCGGCGCCAGCGCGGTGAAGGCAGCCTTCGGGCGCGGCTGGAGCGCCTCGAACGACCGGATCATCGGCGGCACCTCGACCGTCACCCTGGCCGTGGCCGACGACGCGCCGCCGCCGGAGGTAGCCGCAGCCGCGGCACCGGCGGGCACCGCGCCGCCGGCCGCGGACGCGACGCCCCCGGCGCCCCCGCCGCCAGCCCCGGCGGCTGGCATGGCAGCGGCTCCTGCCGGCCGCGCTCTCGCGGTGACCGGCAAGATCGCCGCGGGCGGGTTCTTCTCCTGGGCCGGAGCCTCGCTCTCGCCCGGCGACGCACCCTTCGCTACGGTAGATCTGTCGGCCCGGAAGGGTCTCCGCTTCTGGGCCAGGGGCGACGGCCGCGGCTACCAGGTGATGGTCTTCTCGCAGGGCCACGGCAGGATGCCGCTCTCACAGAGCTTCACCGCCGGCCCCGCCTGGAAGGAGCTCGCCTTCCCGTGGAGCAGCTTCTCCGGCTACGACGGCCACGACGTGCAAGCCGTCGCCTTCGTCGCCGTCCTGCCGCCGGGACCTTTCGCGTTCCGGCTCGCCGGGGTCCGGCTGGAGTAGCCAGGATGGGGAGGATGCCCACGGCAGCAGCCCTCTTGACCGGATGCCTTCGGTCGGCTCTGGTTCTGATGCTTGTTCTTGTGCACGCGCTGCCGGCCATGGCGGCTTCCGTCGCGCCGGCGGCGGCCGCACGCGCTCCCACGGCATCTCCTCCTTCCAGGGCGGCGAGCCCGCCGCCGGAGGCCGCGAGCACCCTGCTCGGCGCCGCGCTCTTCGTGGCCGAGACAGCGGCGGTGCCCAGGCTGCGGGATTCCGAGAAAGACCTCACCTGGGTGAGCGACTCGCTCCGCACCCTGACGCGGCTCTACGCCCGCGCCGGCCGCTACGACGCGGCCATGCGCTTGATCCGGGACCTCGACGAGCCCGACCGCGTGACCGCGCCGGCGTTGGCAGCGATCGCCGTCGCGGAGCTACGCGCCGGCGAGCTGCCGCGCGCCCGCGCGATCGTCGCCCACCTCGCCGCGCTGGACGAGGCGGGATGGCGATGCCGCGCAACCCAGGACGCGCCCGGGACCGCGGCGGCTCTCGTGGAGATCGCCACCGCCATGTTCGACGCCGGCCGGAAAGCGGATGCCGCGGGCATCGTCGCGGAGATACACGACCCGGGCCGGCGCGCCGAGGCCTACCTTCAGATGGGACTGCTGGAGAACGCTCTGCAGGCCACCGGCGTCGCCCTACCGGGAATGCATCAACTGCCGCCGGACGCGGGAGTCTTCGGGACGGAGAACGAAGGGTGGCGGCAGGAGCTCTTGTTGCATCTGATCGAGGCACTGGTTCAGCGCAACAATTTGCCGCTGGCTCATCTCGCCCTGGACGCCCTGAGCTCGCCCCAGGATCCCGGTGCGCACGCCGGCCGGGCTTGGGCGCTGATCGAGATCGCGCGCCGGGAGCGGCCCGCCGAGACGCTCGCGCAGGCGCTGCGGGAGATCGAGCAGGCGCCCGACGAGGTGCTGGGCGACGTCGAAGGGCGGGTCGAGGCGATGGCCAAGATTGCCGAAGGCCTGGCCGCCGCGACCCGCCGCCCGCAGGCAGTCGCGGCCTTGGATGAGGCCCGCGCCGAAGTAGCCTCCGCCGAGAGGGTCAGCGTGGGCCTGGGTGCGTCCACGGTCTGCCAGACACTGGCCGTGATTGCCGGCGCCGAGCTGGCGCTCGGCGATCGCCAGGCCGCCGTCGGCCTCCTCGACCGGGCGGCGCGGTTTCTCGACGGGATACCGGTGTCCGTGCGGACGGCGGGAGCCACGGCGTTCTACGACGAGCCGGCGTCTGCGCACGGGGTAAGGGTCGCCTGCAAGGCCCTGGTGGCGGCCTGGCTCGAACGTGCGGGCGAGGCGAAGCGAGCCGAGGCGACCCTCGGCTCGGCGCTGGCCGAGCTCGCCGCCATCGACGACGCCGACCGGCGCATGGACGCCTGGCTGCGCGTCGCCCTCGCCTACGCCAAGGGCAACACCGACCGGTTGGATCGCGCCATCGAGATCCTGGCCTCCCGTGTGCCCGCCCGCGCCGATGCCAACGAGGCCATCGCGGACCTCCCCGCGAAGGCACTGCTGGCGGCGCCGCGGGAGCTCCTCTGGCGGCTGCTCGACTCGATGCCGCCAGATCCTCCCTACTTCACGAAGGCCAGGGTGGCAACGAGCCTCGTCGCGAAGCTGCCGGCGAGCGCCAGCCGCGAGGAGGCCAGCCGGCTGGTCACCATCGCGCTGAGCGCCCTCGCCGGCAAGGGTGAGGACTGGGAGCTCTCCCTGGCGGCGCTGGCCGGTGAAGCGCCGGGAGCCGAGCGGCCCGCGACGCCGGAGCAAAGGGTGCTGCTGCGCCGCCTCCTGGACCTGCCCGCCGAGCGCTGAGCCGGTAGTGTCCTGATTGCTAGATTGCCCTTGCCTCGCTCCCGCCGTTTGGGCGAGGGTCCAGGTCTAGAGGGCGGCGGAGTAGGACTGCGGACCCTCGGCCAAACGGCGGGAGCGAGGCAAGGGCAATCTAGCCAGGACACTACCGACTGCGCCGCGTTCCGGGCGCGGGGCGCGATGTGCTATAAACCAGGCTTGGGTTGGTCCAGGCTCCCGCAGACGCCTGCGAGCTTCCGTTCGTTCCCTGCATTTCCCCGGCTGCTGAGGCTCCTCCCGTGCGGAGGAAGGAAGAAGGACAGATGAGCGCCACCGTGGTTGCCGAACCCCTGAAGGCTGCCGACTTCATCGCCCTCGAGGAGCGCTGGGGCGCCCACAACTATCACCCGCTCGACGTCGTCATCGCCCGCGGCGAAGGCGTCTGGGTGTGGGACGTGGACGGCCGCAGGTACCTCGACTTCCTGGCCGCCTACTCGGCGGTGAACCAGGGCCACTGCCATCCGGCCATCCAGCAGGCGCTCATCGACCAGGTCCACCGCGTCACCCTGACCTCGCGCGCCTTCCGCAGCGACCAGCTCGGCCTGTTCTACGAGCAGATCTGCACGCTCGCCGGATTCGACAAGTTCCTGCCGATGAACACCGGCGCGGAGGCCGTGGAGACCGCGATCAAGGCCTCCCGGAAGTGGGCCTACACGGTCAAGGGCGTGCCCGAAGGCCAGGCGGAGATCCTGGCCTTCGCGAACAACTTCCATGGCCGCACCACCACCATCGTCAGCTTCTCGACCGAGGCCGACTACCGCGCCGGCTTCGGCCCGTTCACTCCCGGCTTCCGCGTCCTCCCTTACGGCGACGCGGAGGCGGTGGCGCGCGCCCTCGACGAGAACGGCGCGAACGTGGCCGCCGTGCTGGTCGAACCCGTCCAGGGCGAGGCCGGCATCGTGGTCCCGCCCGACGGCTTCCTGACACGCCTCCGCGAGCTCACGCGGCAGCATCACGCGCTGCTGGTGGCCGACGAGATCCAGTCCGGCCTCGGCCGCACCGGCAAGCTCTTCGCCTACCAGCACGAGGGCATCCGCCCCGACATGGTGATCGTCGGCAAGGCGCTGTCGGGCGGCTTCTACCCGGTCTCCGGCATCCTCGCCGACGACCCGGTGATGGCGGTGTTCAAGCCCGGCCAGCACGGCTCCACCTTCGGCGGTAACCCGCTCGCCGCGGCCGTCGCCCGCGCCGCCCTGCGCGTGCTGGTCGAGGAGAAGATGATCGAGAACGCCGCGGCGCTCGGCCCCTACTTCCTCGACCGCCTCCGCCGCATCGACTCCCGGCACGTCAAGGAAGTCCGCGGCAGGGGCCTCTGGATCGGCATCGAGCTGCACCGCGAAGCCGGCGGCGCCCGCCGCTTCTGCGAAGCCCTGCAGCACGAGGGCCTGCTGTGCAAGGAGACCCACGACCACGTCATCCGCATCGCGCCCCCCCTGACCATCCAGCGCGAGCAGGTCGACTGGGCCCTCGAGCGCCTCGAGCGGGTGCTGACGACGCTGTAGCCGCTCTCGCCCGCGTCGCGACCGCGCGCGCACCACTGTCCTTTGCCGCTTCTATAGCAGCCCTGAGCCTGCATGCCTGCACATTTGTGCTAGCATGATGTCATGGCCAAGCAACTGACGATCCGCGGGGTCTCCGATGAGGTGGGCCGCAGACTGGAGCGCGTCAGCCGGGCGAAGGGCCAGAGCGTCAATGCCACCGTGCTCGAGATCCTCGCGACCGCCGTCGGGGCGGACGAGCGACGGCGCAGGCTGGCTCGCTATGTGACCTGGAGCCAGGAGGACCTGGCGGAGTTCAACGAGGCGCTGGCGGCGCAACGCTCGACCGATGACCCGCTCTGGCGCTGAGAGCCTCGGCAGGCTCGTCCTCGACACCTCCGCCTACTCGCGTTTCAGGGGAGGAGACGACCGCGTCCTCGAGCTCATTGCCGCGGCCGAGATCGTCAGCATCCCTACCATCGTCCTGGGCGAGTTGGAAGCCGCCTTCACACTGGGCCGCCGCGAGCGGGAGAACCGCTCGATCCTCGCCGAGTTCCTCGCCGAGAGCTTCGTCTCGATTCTGCCGGTGACGCCGGCCGTTGCCCGGCGCTACGGCCGTCTCTTCGCCGACCTGCGGCGAGCGGGGACGCCGATCCCGATCAATGACGTCTGGGTTGCCGCGACCGCGTTCGATTGCGGCGGACACCTTCTGACCTTCGACAGCCACTTCGGGCACGTGGCTTCCCTGGACTGCACCATCCTGGCGCCGTGAGCCTGAGGCAATGCGCCAACAGGAGCTTGGCTTCACGACAAGGTAAGTGCTTGATTCCGACAGGGCCGTTACTGCCTCTCAACGATCTCGTAGCCCAGCCACAACCATCCGGCACCAAGGATCGAGTTGCTGACGACGGCTCCCCAAACCCCCGGCAGGAGCGGCTGAAGCGAAGGCGTCGCGAAAAAGCCCGCGATGACGAGAATGGCGGCGCCACGGGAGAGGATCCTCGCGCGGAGCGTCACGACGGCCAGCGCGACCCATCCGAGAGTAAAGGTCCCGACCGCCACCAACGCCCCGACGTCGAAGAGACTGAGGCCAGGACCGGCTTGGAGCTTGGTCAACGTCTGGGGGGCCCGCAGCGCGAGGTCTCTGATATCGAACAGTTGGATCCACTCCGTGGCTAGGACCAGGGCGCTGCCGACCAGCGCCACGGCAAAGGCCACCGCACCGAAGCGGCCCGCCCGCTCCGCCTGTCGCAAGTACAGACCGACCGAGCCGAACATCAGCAACGCGGCCGCCGCGGCGGCCATGCCCGCGCGCCACGGGAAGATCGGTGAGGCCACGGTCTCAGCGAATGAGACCCCTCGGGGAAGCAATGGCGTGAGGCACGCGTTGATGAGAAAGTCCAACGCCCCGCCTGCCGCCAACGCAGCGCCCGTCCATCGCAGGAATACGCGGTTGGGCATCCGGAAGCCTACAAGCCGAGATTTCCCACGTGGAAAGAGTAGCTACCGCACCGCGGGCGGCAGCCAGGCCTCGCCGCCGGGATCGTGCATGTCCCAGTAGGCGATGCGGTCGCACTTGGCGAGGCGGTAGGTGGTGCCGTCCTCGCGCTCGAAGCGCCGTAGGCGGTGCGGCGATGTGGTCTCGAAGGTGTAGATGAGCTTCGACGCGCCGCTGGTGAGCCGCAGCTCCACGCCCTCCCCCGCGGCTTCCTGGCGGCGCTCGAGGGAGTAGGTCCGCGGCGCGAGGTCCTCGTAGCGGCCGGCGAGCAGCGACGGGAAGACGTCGAGGTGCGCCGGCAGGATGCCGGTCACGAAGGTGCGCAGCGAGGCCGGCAGGCCGTCCTCGGGCCACGCGAGCTCGGGCCAGCGCCGGGTGCGGTCGCCCTGGCCGTCGAAATAGCCGTGGGTCTGCAGGCTGCCGCGGGTCATCTCGGCGAAGGAGATGCCGCAGGCTTCCGAGGAGGTGGCGGCGAGCTTCTGCAGGGTGCCGCTGTCCCGCCGCCAGAAGACGCTGGCCATCTGGTGATAGGTGTAGATGCCGGTCGGCACGTCGCGGACGTGGTTCAGCTTCAGCACCTCGAAGCTGTCGTGCCCGGGATGGTCCGCCTTGACGTCGAGCGCGGGGTTCCACGGCTCCTTGACCAGCACCAGCAGCGCCCGTCCCTTGTAGACGTGCCCGTAGTGCGCCCAGCTCACCTCGTAGGCGCAGAACTCCGCCTTGCCGTCGTCCCACAGCGGCGCCCGCCGCCAGGACGCATCGCCCACCGCGGGTGAATCGGCATGGAGACTGGGATCGATGCCGGGGCCGCTGAGACCCTGACCGGACAACATCGCCACGGTCGCGACGGCCGTCGTGGAGGTGTTGGCCGCGATACCGCCGGCACCGCCCGCGGCCAGTGGCGCGGCGCTCACCTCGCGGGCATCCTGCGCGTCCGAGCGGATCCACCACAGGGCGAGGCCCAGGAGAGGCAGTACGGCCAGGCACTTCCACCACACCTTCCGCATCGCGCGCGCCCCCGGATCGTCGGCGCCAGTATAGCGGCGTGGTAGGTTGATGTCAGGAGCGGGGCCGTGAGCGGCCCGCCTGGCAGAGACACCGCCGCCGCTCCGCCAGATCGGCGAGTTGCCGGCCGGTCGCCGCCGGCCGGCGCGGAGGGGGCCGCGGCCGTCTCCGGGAGGTTGCGTCATCACTCCGTATACGCGCCAACGTCTCACTTCATCGAGGAGGCCAACCATGAGCCGCACCATCGTCCTAGCGATCCTCAGCGTCAGCCTCGGCCTCGTCGCGCTGGGAGCTCGCGCGCTCGGGGCCCGCGCGATCGAGAACCAGGCCGCGAAGACCTCGGGCGCCGCCGGCGCCGGCAACGTCGCGAGCCTCTCCGAGGCCGACCAGATGGCCGCGCAGCACCAGCAGCGCCCGTCCCTTGTAGACGTGCCCGTAGTGCGCCC
>DATNKH010000255.1:0-5257 GCA_035603475.1 Thermoanaerobaculia bacterium | reverse complement strand
CGGCTCAGGCCGCCGAGCTGACCGTCGAGGGGCACGCCCGCCGCCGCCAGCCGGTCGTTCACCTCGACGCCGTTCAGCAGCGGCAGGACGATCGCGCCGGCCGCCGCCACCTGCCGGACCGCCGGCGCGATCTCCGGCAGCGAGTAGCTCTTGACCGCGAGGATCGCGAGCTCGATCTCTCCCAGCTGCCGCGGATCGTCGGTCGCCGCCACCGCCGCGGTGAACGTCTCGCCGGGCATGCGGACCTCGATGCCGCGCTGCCGGAGCGCCGCGAGATGGGCGCCGCGGGCCAGCATCGCGACCGGATGGCCGGCGTGGGCGAGCAGCCCGCCATAGTAGCCGCCGACTCCGCCCGCCCCGAGGATCGCGATCCTCATGCGCCCGCCTCGCGAGCGTCCAGCTCGGCCACCAGCAGCCGCGGGGCAACCGCGCGGTAGGCGTCGGCGACCAGGTCGGCGATCTTGTTCCAGTCGACCGGCACGTCCAGGTAGACGCCGAGCCAGCCGCGGTGCCCCACGTAGGGCGGCACGAAGAAGCGGTCGGGGTGCGAGCCGACGAGGATCTCCTGTGCTCCCTCGGGCGCCGCGCACCAGAACGTCAGGCGGTCGTCGTGGTGATGGTTGGCGTACATCACGAAGGTCTTCTTGCCGCGCACGAACCAGGTCGGCTCGCCGTGGCTGAGCCGTTCGATGGTCTCCGGCAAGGCGAGGCACAGCTTGCGCAGCGCCGGCAGCGGGTCCCTGGGCACGGCGGTGATTCTGGCATCTCGGGCACCCGCGCGGGAAGGGCGACGGCTGGGCGGCTCCGGCGGCTCGGGCGGCTCGGGCGGCGGTAGAGAATCCGCTAGAACGAGACGCCCCCGGCGAGGGGGAGGGAGGGGGCAGGAGCGTCCTGCCGGCGCTCGCGGCGGTCGACGCGATCGACGTGATCGACGCGCGGACGGCGATCGACGCGCTCCTGGCGATCAACGCGCTCCCGGCGATCAGCGCGATGCCGCGCGACGGCGTCCGCCAGGATGCGGGAGATCACCTCGGCCGCGCTCAGGCCGGCCTGCTCGGCGGCAGCCATGAAGCCGGCATCCGCGGCCAGGCAGGGATTGGCGTTGACCTCCAGCACGTGGGGAACGCCGCGCTCGTCGAGACGCAGGTCGACGCGGCCATAGCCGGAGAGGCCGCAGGCGCGCCAGGCCGCGAGGGCGAGACGGCGCGCCTCGGCGAGCAGCGGCGCTTCGGCGGCCTCGCTCGGGAAGCGCCGCACGGTGTGGGTGTAAGCGAAGGAGTCCGGCTGCCACTTGGCCTCGTAGCCGACGATCCGCGGCATGCCGGGCGGGTAGTCGACGAACTCGATCTCCGCCACCGGCAGGACCATCGGCGGCTGGCGCGGGTCGCGCTGATCGCGCTGATCGCGTGGCGGCGCCGCCAGCAGCGAGACGTTCAGCTCCCTGCCGGGGAGGTAGCGCTCGATGACCAGCGGCTGGCCCGGGAAGCGGCGCAGCAGCTCGGCCGCGCGCGCCAGGGCCGCCGCGCGGGTTGCGCACACCGCGTCGCCGTCCAGGCCGAGCGAGGCGTCCTCATAGGCCGGCTTCAGGATCCACGGCGGCGGCACGCGGTCCAGAACCTCCGCGCCGCCGGGGGCGCGGCCGTCGCCGGCATTCACCTCGTCGCTGCCGTCGCGGCCATTGTCGCCAGGATCGCCGAGGTGATCCAGCCGCCCGCCGGCTGGGACCGGCACGCCCTCGGCGGCGACCAGCGCCCGCGTCGCCAGCTTGTCGGTGGACAGCCAGAGGGCCGCCGCGCTCGATCCGGAGAAGGGGAGGTCCAGCAGCTCGAGCGCCGCGGCGGTCGCCGGATGGACGCCGGGCATGCCGGGCGGCGCCTCGACCAGGTTGAACACCACCGTTCCCGGAGCGAGCCCCGCCGTTCCGGCGGTCCCCCGGCTGCCGGGGCCGCCGGGGCCGCCGCGCCCCTGCGCCGCGAGGCGCTGGAGGTCTTCCCAGATCCGCCAGTCGGCGACGCCGAGCCGCGTCGCCGCGATCCCGAGCTCGGCCAGCGCCCCCGCCACCAGCTCGACCTGCGCCAGGACGTCCGAGGTCGAGGGGTCGTCCGCCGGGCCCACCGGGTTGTGGGCGATGATGACCCGCGAGACCTTGCCCAGGCGAGACCGATAGTGGGTCAATTTCCCTCGGAGTCCCTTTGGGCGAGCGGCCGAGACTGCGGGGGCGGGGGACTTTGGCCCCTCGCCCAAAGGGACGCCAAGGGAAACTGACCCACTACCGCGAGACCACCTGACCCGGTGGGGACGGGCCTTCAGCTCCATAGACCCCATCTCCTTGCCGCCGCGTCGACGATGTCCCCCACCAGGCGCTGGTACTCGACCCCGCCCAGGGCGCACATGATCGGCAGGTCCGAGCGGGTCGGATGCAGGCCGGGCAGCGGATTGATCTCCAGGAAGCAGGGCTCGCCGTCCTCGGAGCAGCGCAGGTCGACCCGCCCGGCGTCGCGGCAGCCGAGCGCGGCGTAGGCGGCGAGCGCGATCTCGCGGGCGCGCGCCGCGAGCGGTTCGCCGTCGAGCAGGGCGTAGCCGACCCGCTCCTCGAACTCTCCCTTGTTGAGAGCGGTGTAGAACTCGCGGTCGCTGCCGTGGACGAAGGTCACCTCCATGGTGCCCAGCACTCGCGCCCCGCCGCCATTGCCACCGTTGCCGGCAGCGCCGACGTTGCCGACGATGCCGACGGTGATCTCCCGTCCCGGCAGGTAGGTCTCGACCAGCACCGGCTGGCCGAAAGCGGCGATCAGCTCGGCGCAGCGGCCGCGCAGCTCTTCGCGACGGGTGACCTTCGAGCGCTGGCTGACGCCCTTCGAGCTGCCCTCGGCGATCGGCTTGACGAACAGCGGCAGCGGCAGGTCGACCGCGTCGGCCTCCTCGCAGCGGTGGACCACCGCGAACGGCGCCGTCGGCAGGCCGAGGTCCCGCACCACCCGCTTGGCCAGCGGCTTGTCGAGCGTCAGCGCCGCGGTGAGCGGGTCGGAGAAGGTGTACGGCTGCTCGAACAGCTCGCAGAGCGCCGGCACCTGCGCCTCGCGCGAGCGGCCGCTCACTCCCTCGGCGAAATTGAACACCAGGTCCCAGCGCTCGCCCGCGGCCAGGCGCCGCGCCAGCTCGACGCCGCGCCCGACGCGCTCGGCGCGATGGCCGAGCGCGGTCAGCGCGCCGGCCAGCGCCGCGACGGTGGCGTCGTCGTCGAACTCCATCACCGCCTCGGGCGAGAAGCCGGCGGCGAGGTAGTCGGTCTTGAGGTCGTAGGCGAGGGCGATCCGCAACGCTCGCGGCGGCCCCGGCGACGGCGTCGGGGTCACCTCAGGGCGCCCCGCCGGTCGCGTGCATGTCGTTCGCACCAGGCGCGCTGCGCGCGGCGGGCCCATCTGACGCGCTGCGCGCGCTATGAGGATCGAGGTAGCTGTAGACCTTGCCGGCCCAGTTGCGCAGCTGCCACACGTCGCCGTCGTGGCCGACGATGGTCTCGGCCTGGACCGGGATCTTGCCGCCGCCGCCGGGGGCGTCGACGACGTAGGTGGGCACGGCGTAGCCGGTGGTGTGGCCGCGCAGCTGCTCCATCAGCTGGAGCCCTCGCGTCACCGAGGTCCGCAGGTGCCCGGTGCCGAGCACCGGATCGCACTGGTAGAGGTAGTACGGGCGGATGCGCAGCTTGAGCAGGCCGTGGAACAGATCGCGCAGCACCGGCACGGAATCGTTGACGCCCCGGAGCAGCACCGTCTGGCAGCCGAGCGGGATGCCGCCGTCGGCCAGCAGGTCGGCGGCCTGCGCCACCTCCGGCGTCAGCTCGCGCGCGTGGCAGAAGTGGACCGACAGCCAGACCCGGTGCTTGCGCAGCACCGCCACCAGCTCGGGCGTGATGCGCTGCGGCAGGAAGCCCGGGATGCGGGTGCCGATGCGCAGGAACTCGAGGTGCGGGATGTCGCGCAGCCGGCCGAGCAGCTTGTCGAGGGTGGCGTCCGACATGAGCAGCGGATCGCCGCCGGAGAGCAGCACGTCGCGCACCTCGTGATGAGCTTGCAGGTAGGCGATCACGGCGTCGACGCGGCGGCCGAGCGGCTCGAGCTCGCCCTGGCTGACCAGGCGGCTGCGGGTGCAGTAGCGGCAGTAGGCCGCGCAGGTGTCGAGGACGAGGAAGAGCACGCGGTCGGGATAGCGGTGCACCAGCCCCTCGACGACGCTGGCGCCGTCCTCGTCCAGGGGATCGGTCATGTCGCCTGGCGAGACGAGGAGCTCACTCTCTAGAGGCACCACCTGCTTGCGGATCGGGCAGGCCGGGTTCTCGGGATCGATCAACGTCGCGAAGTACGGTGTCACAGCGACCGAGAACTTCTCGCTCGCCAGCGTCAGCCCCCGCCGCTCGGTCTCGGTGAGCCGCAGCAGGCGCTCGAACTGATCGAGACGGGTCAGGCGGTGGCGCATCTGCCACCGCCAGTCCCCCCAGGTGGCGGGATCGTAGCTGTCGTTGACGACGGCGCAGATCTCTTCGCGTCTGGCGGTCAGCGGTTCGGCAACCGAGGCGTATGCCTCATGCTTCATCGTCGGGGTCCTCCGTAGTGAGATGAAATCCCCTCGCGTGCAGGCGAGGAGATGGTGCCGGCTCTGTGCAAGGGTGTCGGGTCGAAGGGTGCCCGGTCGAGGCTCGATCCGGTCGACCCTGTCGATCCGGGAATGGCGAAGCCGTCGAGGCTCCGTCTTGTTCGGCTCCTCGACCCGGTCCGAGATCGACTGGGAAACGCTGCCCCGGGGGGCTCCGCGCGCATCACGGTCAGTGCGCTAGGGAAGCGAGGTGCTGCCGCGAGCTACCGGGAGCGTCACTTGGAGCGACTCGGGGAACTGCGGCAGGAAGTGAGAAGAAGGTGGGAGGATGGGTGGCGTGGGAGAAGGGGAGATTCCCCACGGGTCGCCAGACGTCCGCGAAGGCGACGCTGCCGCTGGTACTCGGAGGTTGGTCGGGCGCCGCGATCTCGTCCACGGAGTAAAGCGTAGCGGACTTCTCGCTGGTGTCAAGAGGAAATCCGCGGGGATTTTCAACTGCGGACGCGCACATGCCCAGGAAGCAGTGCAAATCCGGAGCCACGCCGGCCGCCCTGAGGGTGCGGGCAGCCTTCACCCCGCGGCCGGCGTACAGGCCACCGGGTCTTCAGTAACCTCCCCATCGGCCAGGTCCGACCCCGACCGATGAAGGTGGGCGTGGTGCCCC
>DATNKH010000254.1:0-7019 GCA_035603475.1 Thermoanaerobaculia bacterium | reverse complement strand
ACGTAGCGATCGATGGCGTGCCCGCCGGCTTCCTCCTCGCCCTCGATGAGGAACTTGACGTTGACCGGTAGCCGGCCACGCTCGGCAAGCGTCGCCGCGACTCCCTTGACGTGGGCGTAGGACTGCCCCTTGTCGTCGGTGGCGCCGCGCGCCACCAGCTTGTCGCCCTCGATCGTGGGCTCGAAGGGCGGATGCCGCCAGAGCTCGACCGGGTCGACCGGCTGCACGTCGTAGTGGCCGTAGAACAGCACGGTGGGCTTGCCGGCGGCGCCCAGCCATTCGCCATAGACCAGCGGATGCCCCGCGGTCTCGATGCGCTCGGCGGTCAGGCCGGCGGCGCGCAGCTTGTCGAGCACGAACTCGCTGGCCCGCCAGACGTCGCTCGCGTAGTCCGGGTCGGTGGAGATCGAGGGGATGCGCAGGAAGTCCTCGAGCTCGTCGAGATAGACCTGCTTCTCGGCTTCCACCCGGGCCAGCACGTCGCGCGAGTCGTTCGACATCGTTCCGATCTCCTGGTCGCTCTCGAGGTCCGCTCTCGACGGCAGTCTATCAAACGCGCCGAGCAGTCAGCCGGGGGAAGGCCCCTTCGATGGAGTGCCCCGCAGGCGGTAGAGGTTGACCGCATTCACGACGAAGTGCGCCAGCACCGGCGCCAGCAGGTTGCCGCGCCAGCGCATGAGGGCGCCGAAGAGCAGGCCGGCACAGAGGGCGAAGAGGGTCCACAGCCGGAGCGCGCGGCCGGGTCCGGAGTGCAGCAGCGCGAACAGCAGGCTGGCGGCGAGCCAGCCGACGGCGCCCTGCACCGCGCCGCGGAAGAACAGCTCCTCGGCGAAGCCGGACAGCGCCGCGAGCCCGATCGCCTGCGGCGCGGTAATGCCGCCGAGCAGCTCGCCGAGCAGCTCCTCGAGGCCGCGGGCCGCCGGCAGCAGGCGGCGCAACGCCTCCCAGCAGCCGAGCAGGGCCAGCCCGGCGGCGGCTCCCAGCGCGGTGTCGAGCCACCAGCGCGAGGGATCGACGAACAGGCGCAACGGGATCGGTCCACGCCGCAGGCCGATCCACAGGCTCCCGGCGAGGGCCAGGCCGAGATAGAACATCCAGGCCAGGCGGTAGAGCCGCTCGGCCTGGCGCGCCGTGGTCGTGCCCACCGGCAGGTCAGTTCACGGCGTCGGGGACGTCCGCGCCGAGGTCCGCGGGGAAGTCCTCCGGACCGGAGGGGCCGCCACCGCCGCCGGGATCCGTATCGGGCTCGGGCTGGGACGGCGCGGGCTCGTCCAGCTTGGCGACCGACACCACGCGGTCCTCCGGATCGAGGTCGATCAGCTTGACCCCCTGCGTCGAGCGGCCGACCAGCCGCACGTCCGCGACGCCCAGGCGGATGATCATTCCCGCCTGGGTGATGAGGATGAGCCCGTCGCCCGCGGTGACGTGCTTGGCCGAGATCACCTCGCCCGTCTTGTCGCTGACCTTCAGGCTGATGATGCCGAGGCCGCCGCGGCTCTGCTTGCGGTAGTCGGCGATCGGCGTGCGCTTGCCGAAGCCGCGCGCGCTCACCGAGAGCACCTCCCCCGCGGACTCGAGGATCGCGGCGCCGACCACCCGGTCACGCGGCCGCAGGCGGATGCCGCGGACGCCGGTGGTGGCGCGTCCCATCGCCCGCACCTCGCTCTCCGGGAAGCGGATCGCGAAGCCGCGGGCGGTGGCGAGCAGGATGTCCTTGGCGCCGTCGGTCTCGCGCACCGCCAGCAGGCGGTCGCCGGCGTCGAGGTTGATGCCGATGATGCCGCCGAGCCGCGGGTTGGCGTAGGCCGACAGCTCGGTCTTCTTCACCGTGCCGTTGGCGGTGGCGAAGAACAGGAAGCGGTCGGCGCGGAACGCGCGCACCGCGACGGTGGTGGCCAGGCGCTCGTTCGGCTCGAGGTTCAGCAGGTTGACGATCGCCTTGCCTTTCGCCGCCGCGCCGGTCTCCGGGATCTCGTGCACCTTGAGCCAGTGCATGCGCCCGCTCTCGGTGAAGACCAGGATGTAGCTGTGCGCCGACGCCACGTAGAGGTGCTCGACGAAGTCGTCCTCCTTGGTGACCATGCCGGTGCGGCCCTTGCCGCCGCGGTTCTGTTCGCGGTAGAGGGCGAGCGGCGAGCGCTTGACGTAACCCGAGCGGGTGACGGTGATCACCATGTCCTCGTCGGCGATCATGTCCTCGATCGAGATGTCGGCGGTCTCGGGGATGATCTCGGTGCGGCGGCGGCCGCCGTACGCCGCCTTGAGCTCGCCCAGCTCGCGCCGGATCTCGGCGAGCACCAGGCGGTCCGAGCCGAGGATGGCACGCAGCCGCTCGATCAGCGCCATCAGCTCCCGGTACTCCTCGACCACCTTCTCGCGCTCGAGGCCGGTCAAGCGCTGCAGCCGCATGTCGAGGATGGCCTGGGCCTGCACCTCGGAGAGCGAGAAGCTCGACATCAGGTTCTCGCGCGCCTCGGCCGGCGTCTGGCTGGCGCGGATGGTGGCGATCACCGCGTCGAGGTGGTCCAGGGCCTTCAGGATGCCCTCGAGGACGTGCGCCCGCTCCTCCGCCTTGCGCAGGTCGTGACGGGTGCGGCGGATGATCACCGTCTTGCGATGGTTGAGGAAGTGGCGCAGCAGCTCCGGCAGCGTCATCACCTTCGGCTGGCTGTCGACGATCGCCAGCAGGTTGATGCCGAAGGTGATCTGCATCTGGGTCATCTTGTACAGCGAGTTGAGGATCACCTCCGGCACCTCGCCGCGCTTGACCTCGAGCACGATGCGGATGCCGTCACGGTCGGACTCGTCGCGCAGGTCGGCGATGCCCTCGAGCTTCTTCTCGCGGATCAGCACGGCGATGTTCTCGATCAGCCGCTTCTTGTTGACCTGGTAGGGGATCTCGGTGACGACGATCGCCTGCCGCTCGCCGCGCGCCTGGCTCTCGATCTCGGCGCGCGCCCGCACCTGCATGAGGCCGCGGCCGGTCGAGTAGGCCGAGTGGATGCCCTGCAGCCCGTGGATGAAGCCGGCGGTAGGGAAGTCGGGGCCGGGGAGCGCGGCCATCAGCTCGCGCAGCGTGGCTTCGGGGTTGTCCATCAGCAGGTTCAGCGCGTCGACCACCTCGCCGAGGTTGTGCGGCGGGATGTTGGTCGCCATGCCGACCGCGATGCCGGAGGCGCCGTTGACCAGCAGGTTCGGAACGCGCGCCGGCAGCACCGCCGGCTCGCTCTCGGAGCCGTCGTAGTTCGGCACCCACTCGACGGTCTCCTTGTCGATGTCCTCGCGGAGCATCTCCTCGGCGAGGCGGGTCAGGCGCACCTCGGTGTAGCGCATCGCCGCCGGGTTGTCGCCGTCGATCGAGCCGAAGTTGCCCTGGCCGTCGACCAGCGGATAGCGCATGGCGAAGTCCTGGGCCATGCGGACTACCGTGTCGTAGATCGCGGTGTCGCCGTGCGGGTGGTACTTGCCCATCACGTCGCCGACGATGCGGGCGGATTTCTTGTACGGCCGGTCGGAGCGGTTGCCGCTCTCCCACATGCCGTAGAGCACGCGCCGGTGCACCGGCTTCAGGCCGTCGCGCACGTCCGGCAGCGACCGGCCGACGATCACGCTCATCGCGTAATCGAGATAGCTGCGCTTCATCTCGTCTTCGATGTCGACGGGGATCGGCTGCTCCACCGGCGGCGCGAAGGGAGGTGTCTGTTCTTCGTCGCTCATAACGGGAAGGTAGGTCTGCTCTCTCTCGTAAGCCCGCGGCGCGCTCTCGCGCTACACGTCCAGGTTGCGCACGTCGAGGGCGTTGTTCTGGATGAACTCGCGCCGCGGATCGACCTCGTCGCCCATCAGCACGGTGAAGATGGAGTCGGCCTCGACGTCGTCCTCGATGCGCACCTGCAGCAGGCGCCGCCGGGTGGGATCCATGGTGGTCTCCCAGAGCTGGTCCGGGTTCATCTCGCCAAGGCCCTTGTAGCGCTGGATCGACAGTCCCTTCTTGGCGTTCTCGTAGAGCATCTCGAGCGCCTCGTCGAGGCTGTCCTTCGCGAGGGGCACGGCGGCGAGGGGGGTTCCCGGGGCCGGGGTGCCGGCGTTCGATGCCGGGGCCAGGGTCTCGTCGACTCGCGGCGCCTTCGCTGCGGGGCCGGCGGTGCGGCTGAGGGAGAAGCGGGCGGCGGCGATCGCCTCGAGGCCCAGGGAGTTGTTGGCCAGCGCCCGGTACTCGGCGCTGGTCACCAGGCCCCAGTCGACGCGCACCTCGCGCTCGACGCCGTCGCGGCGGAAGAAGAAGCGGATGCGGCCGGTGCCGTGCTCCTCGTCCTGGCCGACCTCGACGCCGTGGAAGCCGGCCGCCTCGAGACGCAGGGCGACCGCCTGCACCTTCTCGGGATCGCCGAGAGATGCCTTGTCGCGGATGCCGCCGAGCAGCGCGATCTTCAGCGCCGCGATCGGGTAGCCGCGCGACGCCAGGCGGTCCGAGTTCTGCCGGAAGCTCGCCACCTTCTCGAGGAAATGCGCCAAGCGGGCGCCGGCGAGGCGGCTGCGCTGGCCGTCGTGGCCGTTGCCGCCGTCGGGGCCCTCGACCTCCAGCTCCCAGGCTTCCTGGATGCGGCTCACCAGGAACGCCTGGTACTCCCGGTCGTCCTTGAGGTAGGTCTCGCTCTTGCCGTGGCTCACCTTGTAGAGCGGCGGCTGGGCGATGTAGAGGTGGCCGCGGCGGATCACCTCCTGCATCTGGCGGTAGAAGAACGTCAGGATCAGGGTGCGGATGTGGCTGCCGTCGACGTCGGCGTCGCACATGATGATCAGCTTGTGGTAGCGGAGCTTCTCGACCTCGAAGTCGTCCTTGCCGATGCCGGTGCCGAGCGCGATGATCAGGGTCTTGATCTCGTCGGAGGACAGCATCTTGTCGAAGCGCGCCTTCTCGACGTTCAGGATCTTGCCCTTGAGCGGCAGGATCGCCTGGAAGCGCCGATCGCGCCCCTGCTTGGCCGAGCCGCCGGCGGAATCGCCCTCGACCAGGAAGATCTCGGCGAGCTTCGGGTCCCTCTCGCTGCAGTCGGCCAGCTTGCCGGGGAGGTTGGAGGCGTCCAGCGCTCCCTTGCGCCGCGTCAGCTCGCGCGCCTTGCGCGCCGCCTCGCGGGCGTGCGCCGCCTCGACGCACTTCTCGACGATGCGCCGCGCCTCGCGCGGGTTCTCCTCGAGGTAGCTGCCGAGACGGTCGCCGACCACCTGCTCGACCCAGCCCTTGATCTCCGAGGAGACCAGCTTGTCCTTGGTCTGCGAGGAGAACTTGGGATCCCTGATCTTGACCGAAACCACCGCCGTCAGCCCCTCGCGCACGTCGTCTCCGGTGAGGTTCTCCTTGAGGTTCTTGGACAGGCCGGAGGAGGCAGCGTAGGCGTTGATGGTGCGGGTCAGCGCCGACTTGAAGCCCGCCAGGTGGGTGCCGCCGTCGCGGTTGTTGATGGTGTTGGCGAAGCTGTAGATCAGCTCCTGGTAGCCCTCGTTCCACTGCAAGGCGACCTCGACGGTCTCCGGGTTCTCCGGACCGTTGCCGTCGACGCGGCTGTCGGACAGGAAGATCGGCACCGGGTGGAGCGGTGTTTTGTTGCGGTTCAGATGCTCGACGAAGGAGGCGATGCCGCCGGCGTAGCAGAACTCGGTCGAGCGGTCGGTGCGCTCGTCGCGCAGCCGGATGAGGATGCCGCGGTTCAGGAACGACTGCTCGCGGAGGCGCTGCGCCAGGGTGTCGAACGAGAACTCGAGCACGGCGAAGACGGTCGGGTCGGGCCAGAAGCGCACCTTGGTGCCGGTCTTGTCGGTGGTGCCGATGGCGGCAATCGGCGCTTCGGGCTCGCCGCGGTGATAGGTCTGGAACCAGACGCGGCCGTCGCGCTTGATCTCGAGCTCCAGGGTCTCCGACAGGGCGTTGACCACCGACACGCCGACGCCGTGCAGGCCGCCCGACACCTTGTAGGAGTTCTTGTCGAATTTCCCGCCCGAATGGAGCTCGGTCATGATGACCTCGGCCGCCGAGCGCCCCTCTTCCTTGTGCAGGTCGACAGGGATGCCGCGGCCGTCGTCGTCGACGGTCACCGAGTTGTCGGTATGGATGATCACGTCGATGGCCGTGCAGTAGGCGGCGAGGGCCTCGTCCACCGAGTTGTCCACTACCTCGAACACCATGTGATGCAGGCCCGAGGCGTCGTCGGTGTCGCCGATGTACATGCCCGGCCGCGTGCGCACGGCCTCGAGGCCCTTGAGGACGCGGATGTTCTCCGCGGTATAGGTTGCATCGCCTGCGGCCGCCGATGGCACTGCTGTCGCGGATGCGGTCGCGGGAGGCTGAATCTCGCTGGTCGCCAATGCTTGCTCCTCGAACTCTTCGCCCTGCCGGTCGTCTGGGTCTCGCAATGCGCTCCCCTGCCACCTGATGCGTTGGGTTGGCTGATTTCGAGCCCGCTGAGACCGGAGATACCCCCTGGAAAGGACGTCCGCCGGCGGGGCCCTGGGACAGTGGCAATTATAGCATGAAAACGTCCCTTTGCAGAGGGCTTAATCTTTGAAGACACAGAGGTTTACCACGCCTCCGCGGGGACGCCTCCGGGGACGCCTCCGGGGAAGCCCTCCGACCCGGGTCTGGGGGGCGGACCCACCCCCTGGCCTCCCTTTGGGCGAGGCGCCCGTGGTAGGGCAGGGGCGTTGGACTGCGAGCGGCTCGCCCAAAGCTCGGCCAGGGGGTGGGTCCGTCCCCCAGACCCTCTCTTCCTCCCTCTACGGTCGTGGGGCTTCTTTGAGGGATCGTGTCGTTCCGGGTGCGAAGAGTGGACTATTGTGCCTCGTCGAAACGGCAATTGGAGCCGACCGGGGGCCGGATTGCCGACAGAGGTTGCTCGGCAAAGAACCGGTCGCCGGAGAGAACTCCAGCCGTAGAGGGAGGAGGAGGGCTGGTGCTGCGGATGTCCTCCTCTGGCCGAGCTTTGGGCGAGGCGCCCGCAGTCCTCAGCCCCTGCACTACCACG
>DATNKH010000253.1:0-2975 GCA_035603475.1 Thermoanaerobaculia bacterium | reverse complement strand
CCCGACGCCGGGGATGGAGACGAGCAGGTCAAAGCGCGGCCGCAGGGAGCGCTCCGTCCGCACCAGTGCGAGGGCTTGGGCCTGGATCTTGGCGAGCTCGGCCGCCAGCCGGTCGGCAAGCTCGCCGAGCCCCTCGACCAGAGCGGCGGGGATGTGCGGGTCGACCTGGGCTTTCTGTTGTCGATCACGCAATCCATCGAGCAGCTTGCGGAGCTCGAGCTGGTGGCGCCACAGAGCCCGCAGTTCGAGCGCGATCGGAGTGGGCTGCGGGCGGGCCGACGGCTGGAACGCTTCGGCGAACTCCAAGAGACGCTGCGCATCGATGACGTCGGTCTTGCTCGCACACGCTGCCGCACGGGCAAAGTTGCGGACCCGCCGCGGATTGGCCAGGACATAGCTCACCCGTGGCCAGCGCGGCCCCAGCCAAGCTTCGAGCCGGCGCCCGTAAGGGCCGGTCGGCTCGAACACCACACAGACCCGCGAGCGCCGCGGCAGCCAAGCGCCAAACAACGCCAGCCCCGAAGAGTCGTTGGCGAACTCCTCGGTGATGCACTTGCCCTGCTGGCGGCGGGCCGCCACGAACGTCGCCTTCGCGAGATCCACGCCAATCCAGGTGACTCTGGCCATCTTGCACCTCCCTGCTGTCCAACCTCAGTTAGACTCCAGCAGTCGCGGGGCAGGTGCCTGCCTAGCACATCCAGGCTCTGGCGCCTGGGATACGGTCCGGCATCGCGGGGGCGCTCAATCTTCCTCACAGGCTCTACGGCCTGAGGAGGGCCACAGCGTCTGATCCCCGCTGCCCCGAGACACGAGCCCCTCCCGCCGAGGGGCTCTTCTTCTACCAACCAAGATACTAGGAGGGGCGGGGCTGCGAGATCCTCCTCCCCCCGAGCTTTGGGCGAGGCCACCGAAGTCCTCCGCCGGCTCGCGCGACACCCCTCGCCCAAAGCGAGGCGGGGAGGAGGATCTCGCAGCTCCGCCCCGGCCGGAGGGGTTCCCCGGAGGCCCCCGGCTACTCGTAGCGTAGCGCCGCGGAGGGATCGAGCCTGGCCGCGCGCCAGGCGGGCACGCAGCAGGCGAGCAGGGTGACCGCGAGCGCGAAGCCGACCACAGCGCCCAGGTCGCGGCCCGAGACCCGGAACGGCACGAAGTTGATGAAGTAGATCGCCGCCACGTCGGAGTCGAACCGGATCAGGCGCCAGGTGGTCAGCGCCCAGGCCGCCGCCGATCCCACCGCCACGCCGAGCAGCGTGCCCAGGCTGCCGAGGATGGCGCCGTAGGCGAGGAAGACCAGGCGCAGGCGGGCCGGCGCCAGGCCCATCGCGCCCAGCACGCCGATGTCGCGCATGCGCTCGCGCACCAGCACGACCAGGGTCGAGGCGACGTTGAACGTCGACACCAGCACGATCAGCCCCAGCACCACGAACAGCGCCACCTGCTGCACCCGCAAGGCGGTGAACAGCTCGCGGTTGAGCTGCTGCCAGTCGGTGACCGCGTAGCCGGGCTCGAGGACGCGCGCCACCGCGTCGGCGATGTGCGGCGCCGCGGCGGGATCGGCGACGGCGAGCTCGAGCAGGTCGGCCCCCTGGCTGAGCCCCATCAGGGCCTCCACCCGCGAGCGCTCGAGCAGCACCCAGCTGCGGTCGAATTCGGCGAAGCCGGTCGAGAAGGTGCGGCGCAGCTCGACGCTCTGGAAGCGGAAATGCGGCGTGCCGCCGGCGAAGCCCAGCACCACCAGGCGCAGCGCATCGCCGGGGCGGACCGCCAGCCGCGCCGCCAGATCGCTGCCCATGACCACGCCCGGGATGCCGCGCGGCGAGAGCGCCAGCTCTGCCGCGGTCGCCGCCAGCTGGCCGCCTTCCGGCTCGACGCCGCGCAGCACCACCTCGAGGCCGTCCGGCCGCCGGGCGCTGGCGAGCGAGCCCTGGCCGTAGGCGACCCTGCCGACCTGCACGACGCCCGGGATGCGCCGCAGGCGGTCCAGCCGCGCCGCATCCAGGCGGCCGGCGCCGCCCTCGAGCGGGTAGGCGACGACGGCGGCGTTGCCGCGGATCAGCTTGGTCTGCAGGTCCTCGCGGTACCCGGTCATCAGCGCCATGGCGATGACCATCGCGGTGACGCCGAGCGCGGTGGCGAGGAGCGCCGCGCGCGCGGTGCCGTCGAGCAGGCGGCTGCGGCTGCCCCGCAGGAAGCGCCAGGCGACCGTCCAGACCAGCGACCCGCGCGGCAGGCTCGGCCCGCGTGGCCGGCGCCGCCCGCGGTTCATGAGCCGAGGGCCGGCGGCGCCACGGCGAAGGCGTGACCCGGCCGCGCCGCCGCGGCCGGCGAGCGCCCGGCGACCGCTCGCAGGAAGCGGTCGAAGAGGGCCACGGAGTCGTGCGGCCCGGGAGCCGCCTCCGGGTGATACTGCACCGAGAAGACCGGTCTGCCGGCGACGTCGAAGCCCTCGACGGTGCCGTCGTTGAGGTTCAGCTGGGTCACCGCGCAGGACGGCGGCAGCGAGTCAGGGCGGACGGCGAAGCCGTGGTTCTGGCTGGTGATGGCCACCTTGCCGGTCGCCACCTCGCGCACCGGCTGGTTGCCGCCGTGGTGCCCGAACTTGAGCTTGAAGGTCTCGCCGCCCAGCGCCAGCCCCAGCAGCTGGTGGCCGAGGCAAATTCCGAGCAGCGGCGTGCCGCTCGCGAGCAGCTCGCGCACCGCCTCGATGATCCCGACCAGCGGCTCCGGGTCGCCGGGCCCGTTCGACAGCACCACGCCGTCGACGCCGAGCGCCAGGCACTCGCTGGCCGGGGTGCGCGCCGGCAGCACGGTCAAGCGCGCGCCGCGCCGCGCCAGCGAGCGCAGGATGTTCGACTTGACGCCGAAGTCGTAGACCGCGAGGTGCGGGTGGCGCCCACCCGCCGCCACGATGGGATCGTGGGGATCGTGGGGATCGAGGGCATCGTGGGCGGCACCGTCCCCTGAGCCCGCGGCCG
>DATNKH010000252.1:0-5147 GCA_035603475.1 Thermoanaerobaculia bacterium | reverse complement strand
TGGGCTGCCGCACCATGGGCGCGTAGCCCAGAACCTGCTTGCGGATCAAGGAGGAGAGCGTCAACCCGCACGCGCGGACATGTTCGACGATCGCCTCGTGCTCTGCCCTGGTGAATCGCGCTGTGATGGCGTGGCTCAGTCTGTCCGAGGGATGCCGAGTTGCCGGCGCCTGAAACGGCCCTGGTGGGCGCGAGACGCCCGCCGCCACGCGCAACGCGTGGTAGCGGATCCAGGAACTCGTGGGCATGGACAAGACCTCGGCGGCGGAGATGAGGATGGCGCGCTCGCTGGCGGTGAGGCGGAGATGGAGGACCACGTTCCTGGTCAGGTTGGGTCCCGGTATTGATTGGGCCTTCGCGTCGTCGTCCATGGCGCCAGCCTTCCTTGCGCGCGGGGAAACGACGCCCGCGCGTTCTTTGGCAATGCCACAGGGTGCCGGCGAGGATAGGGCAGGCGTCCTGCGTGGCAAGCCTTGCGGACTCATGATACGACTATGAACAGCCTATGACAAGCACTTATCATGGTCGCATCTCTTGAGCCATCAAGCTCGTGCCGCTCACTGGAAGCCGGGGGAGAAATGCGCGCCGCGCGCCGACCTGCCCGGCCAGGCCGCCGTGCCGCCTGCCACGGTAGAATCGCTGGGGAGGAGGACCGATGTTCAAGACCTACGGCATGACCCACGTGGCGCTCGCGGTGCGCGATCCCGAGCGGTCGCTGAGCTTCTACCAGGAGATCGCCGGCATGCAGCCGGTCTACCGCGATGCCGACTTCGTCCAGGTGCAGACCCCGGGCTGCCGGGACATCCTGGTGTTCCAGAGGGACCTGGAGAAGGCCGGCAAGAGCGGCGGCATCCTGCACTTCGGCTTCCGGCTGACCGATCCCGCGGACATCGAGGAGGCGGCGCGCGCCGTGGAGCGGGCCGGCGGTACCATTCGCAGCCAGGGTGAGTTCTGCCCCGGCGAGCCGTACCTCTTCTGCTTCGATCCCGACGGCTACGAGGTCGAGATCGTCTACGAGCCTCCGACGCCGCTCGATCCGCGGGACTAGGAGCAGGTACCTCCCTCGCTCGTGCCTTGCGCCCCCGCGGAGGGGTGGGGGAGAATGACGCAGCTTCGCTTCCGGACGTGCGGCGGCATGATCGACACCCTTCCACAGCAGAAGACCCTGCCGCACAGCGAGGAGTCCGAGCGGGCGGTGCTCGGCGGCATCCTGCTCGACCCGGCGGTGCTGCCGACGATCGCCGGCCGGCTGCGGCCGGACGACTTCTATCTCGACCGCCACCGCGTGCTCTACGAGGCGATGCTCGACCTGCAGGACGCCCGGGTCGGGATCGACCTGCGCACCGTCCAGGCCAAGCTCGAGCAGCAGCTGAAGTTCGACGAGGTGGGCGGGCTCGCCTACCTGGTGGGGCTCGATCTCGACCTGCCCGACATCGGGCGCATCGACAACTACGTCGAGATCGTCAAGGAGCGGTCGGTCCGCAGGCGGCTGATCCAGGCCGCCGGCCAGATCGTGCGCGATTGCCTGGACGGCGGCGTCGACGCGCGCGAGGCGCTGGGCCACGCCGAGCAGGCGGTCCTCGGTCTCGGCGAGGAGGCGGTGCAGCGCGGCTTCGTGCCGCTCGCCAACGTCTTCCACGAGACGCTCGAGGAGCTCGAGGAGCGGCCCGGGAGCCTGCTGACCGGCGTGCCCACCGGCTTCATCGACCTCGACCGCATCAGCCACGGCCTGAACCGGGGCAACCTGGTGATCATCGCCGGCCGGCCGGGCATGGGCAAGACCAGCTTCGCGCTGAACATCGCCCAGCACGTGGCCATCCGCGAGCGGCGCACGGTCGGCATCTTCTCGCTCGAGATGGGCCAGCAGGAGCTGGCGCTGCGCATCCTCTGCTCGGAGGCGGACATCTCGTTCAGCCGCCTGCGCGCCGGGCGGGTGTCGCAGAAGGAGTGGACGCGCATCATCCAGACGGTGCGCGCCAACAGCGACTCGCCGCTCTACATCGACGACTCGGCGAACCCGTCGCTGCTCGAGGTGGCCTCGAAGGCGCGCCGCCTGAAGGCGGAGAAGGGCCTGGCGCTCCTCGTCCTCGACTACCTGCAGCTGATGCAGGCCGGCGGCAGGTACGAGAACCGCCAGCTGGAGATCGCCGCCATCAGCCGCGGCCTGAAGCAGCTCGCCAAGGAGCTGGACATCCCGGTGATGGCCCTCTCGCAGCTCTCGCGCCAGCCCGAGCGCCGCGGCAGCGATCATCGTCCACAACTTGCTGATTTAAGAGAAAGCGGATCAATTGAACAAGACGCGGATTTGGTGGCGTTCATCTACCGCGACGAGGTCTACAACCCGAGCGACGAGAACAAGGGGCTGGCGGAGCTGATCATCGCCAAGCACCGCAACGGCGAGACAGGCACGGTGGAGCTGGTGTTCCTCGGCGACACGACGAGCTTCCGCAATCTCGACCGGCACGGCGGGCCGCCGGCGGCGCCCTTCTGACCGGGCGGTCCTCCCTGCTCACCCGCCCTCCGGGACGTCGGCGAGGACCTCCCGCACCATGCGCAGCAGGCTGGCTTCCGTGAAGGGCTTCATGAGCAGCGGCGCGCCCGCGGACAGCAGGCCGCGGCGGCCGATCGGGTCGCCGGCGTAGCCGGACATGTAGAGGACGCGGGACTCCGGCCGCACCGCCAGGAGGCGCGCCGCGGCCTCCGGGCCGCTCAGGCCGGGCATCACGACGTCGGTGAGCAGCAGGTGGATCGGACCGCGGTGCCGCTCGGCGAGGTCGAGGGCCTTCTCGACCCCCTCGGCGACCAGGACGATGTAGCCGCCGCCCTCGAGCAGGGTGCGGACGAGCTCGCGCAGCGCCGGCTCGTCCTCGAGCACCAGCACCGTCTCCGAGGCGCGTGGACGCTCGGCGCTGGCGGCGCTCGCCGGCTCCGGGGCCTTGGCGGCGCCGGCGGCCCGCGGCAGGTAGATCTTGAAGCTCGAGCCCTGGCCGAGCTCGCTGGCAACCTCGATGCGGCCGCCGCTCTGCTGCACGATGCCGAAGACGGTCGCGAGGCCCAGGCCGGTGCCCTTGCCGAGCTCCTTGGTGGTGAAGAACGGCTCGAAGATGCGGGCGCGGGTCGCGGCGTCCATGCCGCTGCCGCTGTCGGAGACCGCGAGCAGCACCTGCGGCCCGGGGAGGATGGAGCCGGCGGCGCGCGCCTCGCCCGCCTCGCCCGCCTCGCCGGCGTCGCCCGCCTCGCCGGCGTCGCCCGCATCGCCCGGATTGCCCGCATCCCCCGCATTGCCCGCATTGCCCGGAACCAGGGCGTCGGCCTCGACGTCGGCGGTCTCGATGACCAGGCCGCCGCCGCCCGGCATCGCATCGCGGGCGTTGACCGCCAGGTTGACGATCACCTGCTCGATCAGGCCGGAGTCCACCAGCACGCGGCCGGCGGTGGCCCGCAAGCGCATCGCCAGCTCGACGTGCTCGCCGATCAGGCGGCGCAGCATGGTCTCGACGCCCGTCACCACGGCGTTGAGGTCCACGATCCGCGGCTGCAGCGGCAGCTGCCGGGTGAAGGCGAGCAGCTGTCGGGTCAGGGCCGCGCCCCGCTCGCCCGCCCTGGCGACCTCCTCGACCTGGCGGCGCAGCTCCGGCCGGTCGTCCAGCCCGGCGGCGAGCAGCCCCGCGTAGCCCAGGATGATGGTCAGCAGGTTGTTGAAGTCGTGCGCGACGCCGCCCGCGAGCTGGCCGACCGCCTCCATCCTCTGGGCCTGCCGGAGCTGGGCCTCCATCCGGTGCCGCTCGCTGACGTCCTCGATGACCGCGAGCAGCGCGCTGCGGCCGGCGAAGTCGACCGGCCGGCTGGCGACCGAGACCTCGAGCAGCTCGCCCGCCTTGGTGCGGTGGCGGCCCCGGCCGATCCGCGGCTCCTCCGTGAGCTCCGCGCGCTCCTCCTCCTCCTCCTCGAGAATGCCCGGGATCTCCGCGGGCTGCCGGACGTCGTGAAGCGTCATGGCCAGGAACTCGTCGCGCGAGTAGCCGTAGCGGGCGACCGCCTTGCGGTTGACCTCGAGAAAGCGCAGCGTCTCGGCCTCCACCACCCACATGAGATAGGGCGATTCGTCGAACAGCAGGCGGTAGCGCTCCTCCGACGCGCGCAGGGCCTCGGCCATCCGGCGTTGCTCGCCCCGCATGCGGGCATGCGCGATGGCGTTGGATGCGGCCTGGCCGAGCCATCCCAGGCGCTCCTTGAGCAGGTAGTCGGTGGCGCCCTCGCGCATGCAGAGGACCGCGGCCTCGTCGCCGCTGGTGCCGGAGACGACGATCACGGGCACGTCGAGGTCGCGGGAGGCAAGCGCCCGCAACGCCTCCACGGCGCCGTAGCCAGGCGGCTGGTAGGCGGCGACGATCAGGTCGGGGGCGGGATCGAGGGCGGCCAGGAATGCCGCCTCGCTGTCGACGCGCTCGGGCAGGCCGTCCACGCCCGCCCGGCGCAGCTCGTGGACCACGACCTCGGCAACGGCAGGACTGTCCTCCAGGATCAGGATGCGGAACAGATGTGGGTCGTTCATCGGTGCCCGGAGTGCGTAGCGTTCTCCAGCAGCCGCATCCGGGTGCCACGCGCCCGAGCAGCCGTGATCGCCTGTGCCCTCTTGGGGCGGCCCGAGGAGTCTATCCCCATGTCGAGCTCTGCGCTCGACCAGGCGCCTGCGGCTCGTCGCGTAGGGCAAACGCTGACTGCCAGGCCGCCAATTCCCCGACGAGATGTGGCGTCATGCGCCGCTTGCAGCGTGCGGCGCCCGGCGGCAGACTGAAGCAGTCATCAATGCCCACTCGGGCATCGACCCGGCCCGTGCGAGGCATGGGCAACAAGCAGAGGTAAAACCCATGAAGAACCTTGCAGTCACCGCCGCTCTCGTCGCCTCTCTCGGCCTTCTCTCGGCCGGTGTCGCCAACGCCTCAGGCACCGCCGGCAGCTACGCCGGCGCCGAGATCGTCAGCGCCCTCTCGATCTCGAACAACGTCGGCCTCGAGTTCGGCCAGATCGTACCCAGCATCGTGATCGGCACCGTCACCGTCTCGACCGCCGGCGTCCGCAGCAGCGCGGGCGGCGTCACGCTCGGCAACGGCATGGTCCCGGCCGCTTCCAGCTTCGCCGTGACCG
>DATNKH010000251.1:0-4550 GCA_035603475.1 Thermoanaerobaculia bacterium | reverse complement strand
AGCCCCGGGCGCGGCGCGGCTTCGGGGTGGGGCCGGCAGCGGCCCGCTCCCGCAGGCGCTTCGCGACCCCTTGCAGCAGGGCCGGCACGTCCAGGGGGTCGGCGGCACCTGGGCCGTCTCCGGCGAAGCGGCTGATGATGTGCGACCCGAGGCTGCGGTAGCTCTCGAACTGGCTCTCGCTGAACATCACGTGCTCGGTCGCCTCGTGAGGGAAGGGCGGAGACTCCCTGGCGAAGTGGAGCACGTCGAGCGGCTCGGTGCCGTTGAGCGACGGCTTGATGTAGACCAGCAGCCCATTCTGAGCCTCGAGCTGCTTCATGGTCCATCCCTTCACCCGGTCGACGCTGGAGTAATAGATGGTCCCCACCGCGAAGTAAGGCACCGCATCGGCGCCGCCGTCGTCGCGGGTCGTCTTGTAGAAGGGCTCATCCGGGTCCCGCGGACGCATCAGCACGCTGTCGAGCTCGATCGGCACCCCGAGGTCGATGCGGATCTTGGCCAGGGCGTTGGCAAGGTCGCCGAAGGTGAACTTCGAGTCCTGCGTGGCGTCGCTGACCAGGATGTAGCGGCAGCGACGGAGGACGAGCTCGTAGAGGCCCAGGTTCTCGAAGTGGCCGCCATCCGAGAGATAGACATAGGGACCCTGGTCGTCGGTCAGGCCGAAGGCCTCGCTGAGCAACGCCCGGGGACCGAATCCCGGACCCGGCCGGTCGAACGACTTCGCGCCGGCCCTGCCCGGGTTGCCCAGCCACCACCCCAGGCGCACGTTGAACAGCGTCATCAGGAAGGCGACGACCGGCGACGAGTGATACCCCATGTTCGGGCTCGCGGCGGCGCCGGAGACGGCGATCGCGGTGCCCAGCGAGATCGCATAGCGCGGCTTGGTGGCGCTGCCGCCGGGCTTCGCGGACGCCGCTCCCTGCCCCGCGGCGGCCGGGCGAGCGCGATCCGCCCAGGTCCGGCGGTGGTATCCGTACTCGCTGGAGTCGCGATAGCCGAGACGGAAGCTGCCGCAATGCAGGGCCGAGGCGGTGAAGGGCTCGGCCTTGCGATCCTGCCAGGCGAGCTGCTTGCCGTTCACCAGGTTGAGGGTGAGATTGAGCAGGTGGAAGGGGCGCAGGCCCCGCAGCTGCGTCATCCCGAGGTTGTCGCCGTCGTCGAAGCCGTCGAACCGGTTGACCTGCAGCCGCTGCGCCGAAGCGCCGAGATAGGCGCGGATCAAGCGGTTCCGATAGCCGGCGTGGAGCGAGAACCAGTTGACGTTCACCAGGAAGCCCGCGCCGGTGCCCACCGCGGCCAGCGCCAGGAGGCCGACGAGGGTGACGCCGGATGGGCACCCGAATGCGAAGCGGAGATAGCCGCCCGGATCGTAGGATCCAGCGCCGGCGTGGACCACCGCGGGCGAGAACCAGGGCCGCAGGAGCTGGTGAGTGAGGAGGGAGAGCGTCGCCAGCAGGGCCAGGACCGCGATCGGCGCCGCCAGGCCGAGGACCCGTTCGGACAGCCAGGACGAGGAGGCGGCGGCCGCACCGGCGGCGCCGGCTGCCGCCTGGGTGGTCTGGGCGGTCTGGGCCGCCTTGGTGGCGCCGGTCTTGGCGCTGCGCCCGAGCAGCACCGTGACCAGGCTGGAGACGCTCCCGATCCCGCCCGCCAGCCACGCATGCCAGCGGCCGGAGGTGAGGACCACCGGGCCGAGCAGCGTGGCGCCGCAGATCACGATCCAACCGGCGACGGCGATCAGCACCCATGAGCCGGCGCGCGCCAGCCATTCGCGGTCGGCGTCGTCCACGAACGAGCTGCACAGCCCGGTCCAGAGCGTGGCGGCGAGCAGGAAGATCGACAGGAAGGCAGGGACGGCCAGGCAGGTGAAGAGGGCAACCGCCAGCGGCTCGTCCATGAATCCGGCGAGCGTCGCCGGCTGCAGGGACCGGGCCAACCATCCCGTCAGCAGACCGGCAAGCGCACCAGCCAGGAGGGTCATCATCAGCTCGGGCCACGCTGCCCGGGGCCGCCGCCGCCAGTAGGTCGACAGCAGGAAGCCCGCGCTGCCGATGGCCATGGCGAGCAGCGCCGGCCAGGCCGGAGAGCTTGGCAACGGCAGCCAGTCAGGCTGCGCCGACAAGGCAACGACGTGCCCACCTGCAACCCAGGCCCAAGCGGTCGTCGATGCCCAAGCCGAGAGCACGAGCGGCAGCAGGCAGCACCAGAGGAACGCGGCCTGGCCGCGAACGGCACCCGGGAAGCGCTTCGCCTTCGCCCCGGGCCTGCCGGCGAGCAGGTACAACGCCGCCATCGCTCCGGCGGCGGCGGCGAGCACGACGAGCACCAGCGGCCGGCCGGCCGGCAGCGGCTCGGCCTCGAGGCCCAGCGCGTTCCACCGGTTCAGCAGGCGGGGGACAATCAATGCCGCCGCCAGGAGGGGCAGCAGCACCAGCCAGTTGAGCACCAGGTTCCTCAGATAGATTCCGACCAGTGTCCAGGTATCGGCCGAGAGCAGACCGGCGCGCGGGCTCAGGTAGCGGCTGTAGGCGCGCAGGTACCTGACCGGCCCGGGCTCGGGATCGATGGGCGACGCCGGCGTCGACGCCGGCGCGCCGGGCATCGCCGGGCGCGCGCTCTGGACCGCTCCGAGCTTCCCCATCACCTCGGCCGGGCCCTGGCGATGCAGCCAGGCCGAGAACCAACCGCCGACGTAGCCGCCGCCGGAAACGGTGGACAGGAAGTCGAAGCCGCACAGCACTCCGAGCCGCGCGAGCCCCTGGAGGATGCCAAGGTTGAAGGTGGCGCTGCGGATGCCGCCGCCGGACAGGCAGAGGCCCGACCGTGCCACTCCATGCTCATGCAGGAACGCGGCGGCCGCAGGAGGAGCGCCAGCCGACCCGCCGCCCAGCAGCTGCTCGCGTCCTAGCGGTCGCAGGCGGAGCGCGGCCCGCCGCGGCGAGATCATTTTGGGCGCCCGTCGCCCTGCGCGTTGCCGTGCCCGCCGCGTCGGGGACCGCCCGTGCCCGCCAAAGGCGCCACCCTCTTGCCGCCCCCCTCCACCTCTACGCCGCGACCGGGAGTGCGGAGCTTTCGTCTACGACTTCCCGTCTTGAGCGCCTGGCCGTTCTCGCCCTGGAGCTGGGGTCATCATTCATGGCAATATTCACATTAGTATTTTCTGGTCACAGCGAGATACGATGAGGGCTCCAAGAAAGGAACTCTCATGCAGCCAGGCTTCGCAGTGAGGGTGTGCGTTGCGGCGGTCACCCTGCCGTGGCTCCTGCAAGCGCATCCCCTGAGCGCGCAAGCAGGCTCCTGGAGCCTTATTGCCACCCCCAGCGCAGCGCCCGGCAGCAGGGGGGCGAGCGCGATGGCCTACGACGGCACCGCCGGCGTTGCCCTCCTTTTCGGCGGTAGCGCTGCCGGTAATCTCTTCGCAGACACCTGGTCTTGGGATGGCAAGAGCTGGCGGCCGCTTACCCACTCGATCACTGCTGTCTCGAGCAATGGCCCCGCCGCTCGGCAGAACCACGCCATGGCCTCGGACGCGCGGGGTCGAGTGGTGCTCTTCGGTGGCACCGATGGCGCCACGGTCATGAGCGATACGTGGCAATGGAACGGCGCATCGTGGATCGCGGTGGGCGACGGCATGCCGCCCGCTGCGCGCTGGGGCCATGCAATGGCTTACGACAGCGCCCGGCAGAAAACAGTCCTCTTCGGCGGTTACTCTTCGGTCATCGGAGTCGGCAGTCTCCTGGGTGATACCTGGGAATGGGACGGCAGGTCCTGGACCCAGGTCGCCGCCTCGGGACCCGAGCCTCGGGCCCGCTCGGCGATGGCGTATGACGCGGCGCGCGGCAGGACCGTCCTCTTCGGCGGCGTTGGCCAGGCAGGCGTCATGGGTGACGCCTGGGAATGGGACGGCACAGCATGGTTGCAGATGGATGCAGGCGGCAACGGACCGGGTGCGCGCGAGCGTGCGGTGATGGCTGGCGACGAAGCTGGTGCCCACGTGCTGCTTTATGGCGGCGAGAATGGCGATGCGCGCTACGCCGATACCTGGGCCTGGAATGGCACGAAGTGGCTGCAGCTGGCCGTCACCGATCCAGGGGTGAGGTCCGAGCCAGCGATGGTCGACGATCCGGGTCGCGCACGGGTCGTGCTGTTTGGCGGCTTCCTCTCGCCAGGCGACACCTGGGAGTGGGCCTCCACCTGTGACGACGAGGCGGCGCCCCTGGACGAACGAGGCGCGGTGATCTTTCCCTCGAACCTCGACCCCTCGGAGCCTCCGGTCTACGAGGACATCGATCAAAAGGCGGGCAACGTCGGCGACCTCTACCAGGGGATCGACACCACGACCGACACCTGGTACTCGAAATTCGCCTGCAACCCATCCATCGGGGGCACGGTGCCACCCGCGGCGGCTTCCCCATATCTCCCTGCTCAGCTAGCAGCCCTGGGCATCCCGGTAGTGTCGCCGCAGGAGATGTCGGACACCCTCGTCGGCTGGGAGGACGCCATCGCGCGAAAGGCCGCAAGTGAGCCGGACCGGCTGGCCAGGGCGAAGC
>DATNKH010000250.1:0-2981 GCA_035603475.1 Thermoanaerobaculia bacterium | reverse complement strand
CAGGACGGGACGGAGGCGTCCCAAGGCAACCGGCCTCGGACTTCGGGCGCCTCGCCCAAAGGGAGGCAACGCGAAGAGAGCCGCCGTTCATGGCCCCGGCCTGGCATCGTCGTTGCTGCGGTCTGGCTCGGATGGAAGTCTGACAGGAGATCCGACATGAAAGCATCAGGTATGCGAACGATCCTGGGCCTGGCGACTCTGCTGGTGGCTTCCGCGCCGGCCTGGGGACAACCCTATCCGCCGCCGCCGCCGCCCGGGCCGCCTCCCGGAGCCTACTATCACGGCTATGCCGCCGACCGCTTCGGCGAGTTCCGGTTGTGGGCCGGCGGCTTCCAGCCCGACGCGCATGACGACTACTGGGAGAACAAGTTCCGCGACTTCTCCGGCAGCCGCAGCGACCTGCGCGACGTCATCGGCGGCGGCGATTTCATCTACCACTTCGACCGCTACAACGCGGTCATGTTCTCGGCGAGCTATTACACGACGACGATCGGCCAGTCGTACCGCAACTTCCTCGACCAGAACAACAACCGCATCCGGCACAACACGGACTTCGACATCAGCTCGGGCTCGGTGGCTTACCTGCTGTTCCCGGCGGGAACGCACACCCCGGTCATCCCCTACCTGGGGGCAGGCGTCGGCTTCTACAACTGGCGCCTGCGCGAGGCCGGCGACTTCATCGATTTCTCCCACGGCAACGCGATCTTCGGCGCGGTCAACACCGACAGCGGCACCGCCTTCGGCTATTTCTTCGTGGCGGGCCTGGAGCTGCCGGTGACCCGCCACCTCGCCATCCTGGTCGACGGCCGTTACACCAAGTCCCACGACAACCTGGGAGGTGACTTCGCGGGCTTTGGCCGTCTCGATCTATCGGGTGGGCAGGTGGTGGGCGGCGTCGCGTTCCACCTGTGATCGGAAACGAAAAAAAACGGCCGGCGCGATGCGCACCGGCCGGTCAAGGTCAGCGGGTGGGGTAGCGGCGGCCGCGGCTCAGTGGAGGCCGCCCGTGTATGGGAACCCGGTGGGGAGCCCGGCGTCGCCGGCCAGCGCGGCGGCCGGGGTGTCGGACGGGGCCGGCGCCGGCGGCGTCGCCGTCCCCAGCAGGGGGAGGTCGCCGAAGAGCAGGCGGCCCTCCTTGTACGAGGCGCCGCGCAGGGTGAGGGCGAGCACCTCGCCGAGGTCCTCGGCGAGGTGGATCTCGAGCTCGTCGCGCACGTCGCGCGGCAGGTCCTCGAGGTCCGCCTCGTTGTCCTTCGGCACCAGGACGGTGCGGATACCCGCCCGCACCGCGCCGAGCACCTTCTCCTTGACCCCGCCGATCGGCAGCACGCGGCCGGAGAGGGTGATCTCGCCGGTCATCGCGATGTCGTGGCGGGCAGGCCGCTCGGAGAGCGCCGACACCAGCGCGGTGGCCATGGTGACGCCGGCCGAGGGGCCGTCCTTCGGGATGGCGCCGGCCGGCACGTGGATGTGGACGTCGCGGTCGAAGCGCTCGTCCTTGATCCCCAGCGACAGGGCGTGCGAGCGCGCGTAGCTCCAGGCGGCGCGCGCCGACTCCTTCATCACGTCGCCGAGCTGGCCGGTGAGCGTCAGCTCGCCCTTGCCGCGCATCGTCTGCGCCTCGACGAACATGATGTCGCCGCCGGTCGGGGTGTAGTACATGCCGGTGGCGACGCCGACGGCGTCCTCGCCCGCGGCACGCTCCGGGTGGACCTTCGGGCGGCCGAGCAGCTCGCGCACGGCCGGCGCGTCGAGCGCGGCCGATTCGATCTCGCGGGCGGCGATGCGGCGCGCGACCTTGCGTGCAAGCCGGCCCATCTCCCGCTCGAGCTGGCGGACGCCGGCCTCGCGGGTGTAGCTGGTGACGGTCTCGGCGATGGCCGCGTCGGTGACGATCAGCTGCTCGGGAGTGAGACCGTTCTCCGCGACCTGGCGCGGCACCAGGAAGCGCCGGGCGATGATCAGCTTCTCCTGCTCGGTGTAGCCGGCGAACTGCACCACCTCCATGCGGTCGAGCAGCGGGCCGGGGATGTTCTGGATGAAGTTGGCGGTGGCGATGAACAGCACCTCCGAGAGGTCGAAAGGCACGCCGAGGTAGTGATCGGTGAAGGTGTCGTTCTGCGCCGGGTCGAGGACCTCGAGCAGGCCGGCGGCCGGGTCGCCCTGGAAGGAGACGCCCAGCTTGTCGACCTCGTCGAGCAGGAACACCGGGTTCTTGGTGCCTGCCTGCTTCATGCCCTGGATGATGCGTCCCGGCATGGCGCCGACGTAGGTGCGCCGGTGGCCGCGGATGTCGGCCTCGTCGCGCACGCCGCCGAGCGAGACGCGCACGTACTCGCGTCCCATGGCGCGGGCGATCGACTTGGCGACCGAGGTCTTGCCGACGCCCGGCGGGCCGACGAAGAGCAGGATGGGTCCCTTGGCGCCCTTGTCGTCCGCATTGCCGGGCAGGTCCTTCGGATCGGCGGGATCGGCGTCGGGGTCGGCCCCGGGGGAGACATCGGCCCCGCTTTTGCCATCGGCGCCGCCTGTGCCGGCGCTCGCCTTCGCAGGAGTCGCCGCCGTGGCGGCGCCATGCTCTCCCGCTGCCGCCTCCGGGCTCGCCGGAGCCGCGGCGACGGTCGGAGTGTGAACAGCGGCATCGGAGGGGCCGCTGCCGGGGGAGGCAGGGCCGGGCACACCGCTGCTCTCCCCGCCTGCCGCCTCGCCGCCGGTTGCCGCGCCGTTGCCGGCGGCGATCTTCTCCGCCTTGCGGGCCTCGATCGCGGCCTGGCGGAGCTGGCGGACGGCCAGGAACTCGAGCACGCGGTCCTTGACGTCGCCCAGGGCGTAGTGGTCCTGCTCGAGGATGCGGGCGGCCTCCGGGATGCTCAGCGACTCGGCGCTGCGCTCGTTCCAGGGCAGTTCGGCGATGGTCTCGAGATAGGTGCGGATGACCTGCGCCTCCATGCCCTCGCGGCCGGCACGCTTGAGGCGGGCCA
>DATNKH010000249.1:0-11081 GCA_035603475.1 Thermoanaerobaculia bacterium | reverse complement strand
CAGGCGGTAGTTGTCGACGTCGGCGAGCGCGACCCAGACCGCGGCCAGGCTCACCGCCAGCGCGGCCCATGAGTACCAGGCCACCGCGCGGCGGCGCAGCTTGTCGACGATCGGCGACAGGATGAGGATGCCGCCCCGCATCAGCAGCAGCACCAGCAGGATCGACACCCCCTTGAAGGTGAAGTTGAGGGTGGTGGTGCCGATGATGATGGCGGTCCAGAAGGCGGAGACCAGCGACTCGCGGCCGATCCACGGCAGCTCGCGGCCGCGCCAGGAGACGCGGCGGGCGTCCCGCCACCGCCCGGACAACAGTACGTACAAGGGCATCGCGGCGAGCGAGCCCAGCGCCACCGCCGGCAGCAGCTGGAAGCCGGACGCCGGAGCGCCATGCAAGCGGGGCAGCAGGCCGTTCGCCAGCGCCCTGACCAGCGCGCAGTAAGGCAGGTAGAAGGCGAAGTACCCGATCCCCAGCCCCAGCAGCCCGGGCTCCCTGTGATGATCTCGCGCGACCATCTCCCCCCTCTCGGCGTCGGTCGGCGCCGGTCGGCGCCAGTCGGCGCCGGCGCTGCCGCCAGGCTTCACATTCAAGACGACCGTCGGCGGGCAGGCACCGGCCGGTCACCCGCTCCAGCTTGCGACGCTAAGGAGTTGAGTGTAACCGAAACATCGTCTCTTGGCGAGACGCGACGCGGGCTGGCGGGCGCGCACCGCGGCGCCCGGGCGGCCCGTCACCCGCCCCGGCCCCGCGGCCACGAAGCCCAGGAATACTCCATTGGAATCAAGTATTTGCGTCTCCGCCCCGAGTGTTGTACCATGGGCGTGCCGGCGGAGTACGTTCCGCTCCTCCGCAGGCTGTCGCCGGCGTATCCCGCCTGTCACCATGGAGGCTTCGATGACGGAATTCTCGCACCCGGGGCACGTGCGCTCGGCCCTGTTTGTTGATTTCGACAACATCTATCTCGGCTTGCAGAACGAGGACCCGCGAGCGGCCGAGCAGTTCGCCACCCACCCGGGGCGATGGCTGCGCTGGCTGCAGCAGGACCTTCCCGACGACTCGCGAACTGGGCGCAAGATCCTGTCGCGCCGCTGCTATCTGAACCCGTCGCAGTTCGCGCGCTTCCGGCCGTACTTCATCCGCTCGGCCTTCGAGGTCGTGGACTGTCCGCCGCTGACTCGCGGCGGCAAGACCAGCGCCGACATCCAGATGGTCATGGACATCATGGATGCCCTCGGACACGTCACCCGCTTCGAGGAGTTCATCATCCTGTCCGGAGACGCCGACTTCACGCCGGTCCTGCTGCGCTTGTCCCGGCACGACCGCCGCAGCGTGGTGCTGGCCGCCGGCCCCGCCTCCGCCGCCTACAAGGCCGCGTGTGACCTGCTCATCGACCAGGACACCTTCCTGGAGGAGGCCATCGGCATCGGCGAGGGCAGCCCGGTCCGGCCGGGCGCCGACAGCGAGCTGCTGCAGCGCATCGCCGCCAAGGTGCACGAGCGCGCCAGCGCCAGCGGCGAGCTGGTGGCGACCGACCTGCCCGGCATCTTCCGCGAGTTCGCCGAGTTCACTCCCGACAGCAACTGGCTCGGCTTCTACAGCTTGCGCGGCATGACCAGCGCGGTGGTGAACGCCCGCCGCGACCTCGAGATGGTCGAGGGCGACCCGTGGCGCGTGCGCGCCTGCGCCCCGAGGCCGGAGCCGGAGGGCGCGGAGAGCGCCGGGGCCCCGGACTACGCGCCAGCCCCGGACGCGCAGGAGAGCCTCGCATTCGGCGCCGGCGGCGGCGGCGGGCCGGCCGCGGAGGGCGCGGCCAGCGCGGGTGGCAGCGGCAACGGGTCCACGGCAATGTTCGCCGGCGCCTCCGGAAGCACTGGCGCCTCCGGAAGCACTGGCGCCTCCGGAAGCGCTGGCGGTGTCGGCAGCGGGGCCACGGCCGCCGCCTCGCCGCAGCTGCTGCGGGCCATCGCCGACAAGGTCCATGCCCGCGCCGGCGCCGCCGGCGAGCTGCTGGCGACCGATCTGCCGGGGATCTACCGCGAGTTCCCGCAGTTCACGCCGAACAGCAACTGGCTCGGCTTCTACAGCCTGCGCGGCCTCTCGGATGCCGTGATCCGCTCGCGCGGCGACCTCGAGATGGTCGACGGCGATCCCTGGCGCGTGCGCCTGCGTCCCCTGCTTCCGTCGTCGTCCGAGCCGGGCCCCGGTCCCGCGGGAGAGGGCGAGCCGGGGCAGCGCCACGGCGCCGGCGGCCGCGGGCGCGGCAACGGCCGTGGCACCGCCATGACCGGGCCAGGCACGGCGGGCGCGGCGGGGTCGGCAGGGGCGACGGGGGCACAGACCGCGGACACGGCGGCGCCGGCGGACGGCCGCGCCGAGAGCGGCGGCGCGGCCGCCGACCTCGCGGCGGCGCCCGCCAGCCCCGCCGACCTCGAGCGGCAGCGCCAGGTCGACACCATCGTCGAGTTCGTGCACGGGCTGGTCGCCAGCTCCGACTCCCCGGTGCCCATGACGCGGGCGGCGCATGCGGTCCTCGACCGCTTCGGCGAGGACCTGGCGGACTCCCGCTGGCACGGCGCCGGGACGTTCCGCGACCTGCTGGCGGGCTACGGCGACCTGGGCTTTGCCGTCTCGGCGACGCGGCCGGGCTACCTCTACGACCCCGACCTCCACCAGACACCGCTCGATCCGCCCGAGGACCTCGAGATCGGCGACTCCGAGATGACCTCGCTGGCGCACCGCATCCACCGCATCACCGATACGCCCTACCTGGCGCCGGGAGACTATGCGCTGGTGTTCAAGGAGATCGCCGAGGAGGTGAACGAGGAAGGCTACTTCCTGACCCGCACCTCCAAGGCAGTGCGCGACCGCTGCATCGAGGAGGGCGCGCCGGTCGCCCGCACCAGCGTCAACTTCATCCTGCGCGGCATCACCTCCGCGGGGTATCGCTTCGGCGCCACCGCCGGCACCGACCCTCTCGAGCTGGCGAGCGCCTTCGTCAAGAACGTGCTCGGCCTGTGCGAGAGCGCCGGCATGCCGCTCTCGGACGAAGAGCGCCAGCAGCTGACCGCCTGGATCGCCGGCGGCCTGGAGCCCGAGCCGGCCTGACGCGAAACTTCATCGGAGAGGGGGAGGGGGCGGGGGCGTCCCGCCGCCAGCTTCGTGCCTCGGGGCGCCGCAGGCGGCGGGCGCTAAGATCCGGAGAGATATGATACGAGCGCTGTCGATCAAGGTGCCCGGCAAGGGGCTGCACGAGATCACCGGCGAGGTGCACGCCGTGGTTTCCGGCAGCGGCATGCGCGAGGGCCTCTGCACGCTCTTCCTGCAGCACACCTCGGCGAGCCTGGTGATCCAGGAGAATGCCGACCCCGCGGCGCGGCGCGACCTCGAGCGCTGGCTGAACCGGCTGGTGCCGGAGGGCGATCCGCTCTATACCCACACCGAGGAGGGCCCCGACGACATGCCCGCTCACATCAAGGCGGCGCTCACCGCCACCTCGCTGTCGATCCCGCTGCTCGACGGCGCGCTGGGCCTGGGCCGCTGGCAGGGGATCTACCTGTGGGAGCACCGCCGCTTCCCCAGCCACCGCCACATCCTTATCCATCTCTCCGGCTAGTGTGGTCCCCACCGTCGCCACTCGCCTGTCCCCTGGCCTTGAAAGTGCACGCAGTGGTTGAGGGGGAGGTTGTATCTTCCCGATGCCGGAGAATGCCCGAGTGAGCAAAGTGACCACCGAGGCGCGGGAGACGCCGGAGATGCCGGAGATGCCGGAGACGCCGGAGATCACCGCGCAGGAGGGTCCGGCCATAGGCCCCCGGTGGCGGCCGGCGGTGCCCTGGGACCTGCTGCGCAAGGCGGCGCCCCTGCTCACGGTGCTGCTGTTCGCCGGCGCGCTCTGGCTGCTCCACCGCGAGCTCGCCGGGTTCCATTACCGCGACGTGATGCTGTTCCTGCGCACGCTGCCGCGGAGCCGCGTGCTGCTCGCCGTGCTCTTCACCGCCCTGGGCTACGCGGCCATGACCGGCTACGACACGCTGGCCTTCCGCAACATCCGCGACCCGCTGCCCTACCGCAAGATCGCGCTGGCGTCGTTCGCCGGCTACGCGTTCAGTAACAGCCTCGGCTTCGCGCTGCTCACCGGCACGCCGATCCGCGCCCGCCTCTACTCGGGCTGGGGGCTGACCGCCACCCAGGTGACGCGGGTGGTGGTGTTCTGCTTCATCACCTTCTGGCTGGGCTTCATCACCCTGGGCGGCATCGTCTTCCTGGCCGAGCCGCTGCCGCTGCCACACGGCTTCGCTTTCGGCCTCGCCACCTCCCGCCCGCTCGGGGCGCTGTTCCTGGGCCTCAGCCTGGTCTACGTCGGGCTCGCCGCCCGGCGCCGCGAGCCGCTGGTGTTCCGCGGCATCGAGCTGCCGCTGCCGGGGCTGCGCCTGGCGCTCGGCCAGATCGCGCTCTCGTGCCTCGACTGGGGGCTGGCGGCCGCCGCGCTCTACGCGCTGCTGCCTGACCACCGCGGCCTCGACTTCCCGCTCCTGCTCGCCGTGTTCCTGCTGGCGCAGCTGGTCGGGGTCGCCAGCCAGGTGCCCGGCGGCCTCGGCGTGCTCGAAGCCAGCATCCTCTACCTGCTCACCCGGCTGACACCCGACATGCCGGTGCCGCAGATCGTCGGCGCCCTGGTGGCGTTCCGCGGCATCTACTACTTCGCGCCGCTGCTGGTCGCCAGCCTGGCGCTGGCCGCCAACGAGGCCCGCCTCCGCCATGGCCAGGTGCTGCGGGTGGCCCGCGGCATCGGCTCGCGGGTCTCGGTGGTGGTGCCGCACGTGCTGTCGCTGACCACCTTCCTGGGCGGCGCCATCCTGCTGGTCTCCGGCGCCACGCCGGAGGTCCGCTCGCGCCTCGACTGGCTCTCCGACCTGCTGCCGCTGCCGGTCATCGAGCTGTCGCACTTCGTCGGCAGCCTGGTCGGGGTGGGCCTGCTGCTGCTGGCGCTGGGCCTGCAGCGGCGGCTCGACGCCGCCTACCAGCTGACCGTGGGGCTGCTGGCGACCGGCATCGTGGTGTCGCTGCTCAAGGGGCTCGACTACGAGGAGGCGATCGCCCTGTCGCTGATGCTCGCCGCCCTCCTCCCCTGCCGCCGGCACTTCTACCGCAAGGCGACGCTCACCAACGAGCCGTTCACGCCGGCCTGGATCGCCGCCACCACGATCGTGGTCGCGGGCTCCCTGTGGCTGGGAATCTTCTCCTACCAGAACCGGCAGTACTCGCGGGAGCTCTGGTGGATGTTCACGTTGCGCGGCGACGCGCCGCGCTTCCTCCGCGCCTCGGTGGGCGTCGTGTCGGCGGCGCTCGGGGTGGCGCTGTGGCGGCTGCTGCGCCCGGCGGTGCATCGCCCGGAATGGCCCACCGAGCGCGACCTCGACGACGCCTGCGCCATCGGCGCCGCCTCGCCCCGCACCTACGCCCACCTGGCGCTGCTCGGCGACAAGCAGCTGCTGTTCAACGACAGCCGCACCGCCATGCTGATGTTCGGCGTCGAGGGGCGCAGCTGGGTGTCGATGGGCGATCCCGTCGGCTCGGAGCCAGAGCGCGCCGAGCTGGCCTGGCGCTTCCGCGAGCTCTGCGATCAGCATCGCGGCTGGTGCTCGTTCTACCAGGTCAACGAGAAGCGGCTGCACCTCTATGTCGACCTGGGCCTGTCCTTGATCAAGCTCGGCGAGGAGGCGCGGGTGCCGCTGGCCGATTTCTCGCTGGCCGGCGCCGGACGCAAGAAGCTGCGCTGGGCGCAGCGCAAGACCGAGGAGGTCGGGTGCCGCTTCGAGATCGTCCCGGCCTCCCAGGTGGCGCCGCTGATGCCCGAGCTCGAGGCCCTGTCGCTGGCCTGGCTCAAGGAGAAGAACACGCGCGAGAAGGGGTTCTCGCTCGGCTTCTTCGAGCCGCGCTATCTCGAGCGGCTGCCGCTCGCGCTGGTGCGCGGCGAGCAGGGCATCATCGCCTTCGCCAACCTCTGGCTGGGAGCCGAGCGCGAGGAGATGTCGATCGACCTGATGCGGCACGTCGCCGACGCCCCGTCGGTGGTCATGGACTACCTGTTCGTCGAGATGATGCTCTGGGGGCGCGCCAACGGCTACCGCTGGTTCAACCTCGGGATGGCGCCGCTCTCGGGTCTCGAGGGGCGCGCGATCGCGCCGCTGTGGAGCCGCCTGGGGACCCTGGTGTTCCGGCACGGCGAGCACTTCTACAACTTCCAGGGCCTCCACCAGTACAAGGAGAAGTTCGACCCGGTCTGGGAGCCGCGTTACCTCGCCTGCCCCGGCGGGCTGGCGCTGCCGCGGGTGCTGGCCGACGTCGCGGCGCTCATCTCGCGCGGCTTCCGGGGCGTCCTGGCCAAGTAGTCCCGCCGCCGCCACGCGTGCCCGGCGGGCCCGGTCGTGGCGAGACCGCTGCGGCGGGGAGCCTATGGCGGCGGCGGAGACGCCTCCGGAGCCGGCGTCGGAGCCGGCGTTGCGTTCACCGGCCGCTTGCGCGGGGGCTGCCGTGCCGGCGAGGCCCCATTGGCAGGAGGCGGCGGGGCTGCGCCGGGCGCCGGAGGCGCTGCGCCGGGCGTCGCGGCCGCCGGCCGCTCCTCGGCGAACGGCGGCGGAGCTTCGTCGGGCTCGTCCGGCACCTTCGCCTCCGGCCGGCGCGGCGGGCGCGGCGGGCGCGGTGCCTTGACGGACTCGGCAGGCGGCGAGGAGGCGTCCGCCTCGGCATCCGCTGCCTCGGCATCCGCTGGCGCCTCCGCATCCGTGGGGACCGCGCGTGGCGGCGGCAGCGCGGCCTTCGGCACGGCGGCGGCGGCGATCTGCGTGACGGCCGGACCCTCGACCGCGGGAGCGGGTGCGGCGGCGGTGAGCTCGCGATGCAGGGAAGCGGCGAAGGTCTCGATGGCGGCGATCTCCCCGGGACTCGCGCGCCGCCTGCCGCGCCCGGCGAAGATCAGCCGGTCGAGCAGGGCGCCGGCCCGCAATTCCTGCTCCCCCGCGTCCTGGAAGGCGGCGAGGCCGTCGACCCAGGCATAGAGGCGTTGCAGGCGCTCCCCCGCCAGGCGTCCGCCGACCTCGGCACCGGCGCCGCAGGAGCCGGCGCGCACCTCGCCGGTCAGGTACACCACGAGGTCGTCGCAGACACCGCCGGTGGCGGCGCCGCGGTGCCAGGCGAAGGCGAGCCCGTACGGGGACGGCGATCCGGCGTCGCCGACCGCCTCGACCGCGACCGCGTGGATCCACTCGCCGATCATCCGCCGCTCGGCGGCGCTCGCCTGGACGGTGCCGTGGCCGCGGAAGACCAGCTCCGAGGCCTGGAACGGCGCATAGTCGCGGACGAACTGCGCCAGGTCTTCGATGCGCCGGCGGCGCGCGAAGAGGTAATGGACGCGAGGACCTTCCCGCAGGTCGTCGGGTCCCACCCACAGCCCACCGAGATCGATCGTCACCCTCTGCAGCGGCACGGCTCCCGGCCCTGGAGTCGCCGTCGCGCCCGGTGTCGGCGCCGCGGCGGGCCGCGAGCCTGGCGCGGTGGCCGGCGGCGTGGAGATGCCCGGCAGGCCGGCCGGACGCCGCCACTCGATCAGTGTCGTCGCCGCGGCCGGGGACAGGACCGGCGCGGCGGCGGTGGCGTCAGGCGGCGCACCGGACTTCCCGCCGGCCGCGCAGGCGGCGGCCGCCAGCGCGAGGAGCGCTGCCAGGAGCGGGGCGATGCGGCTGCGGGTGGTGGACAAGCGGCTGCTTCCGCCCGCGCGCGCACGGCCGGTGCGGCGCGCGGAGCCCCTATGTTATGCGCCCTTCGAGCACTCCCTGTCAACCGCGGCCTCGCGAACCGACCCACTACCGGCATATCGTAGAGCCGGAGGTCCTCATGGCGACAGCCTTCGACGCGATCGTAATCGGCACCGGGCAGGCGGGCCCGGCGCTCACGGCGCGCCTGGCCAAGGCGGGGATGAAGGTGGCGGTCGTCGAGCGCGGCCGCTTCGGAGGCAGCTGCGTGAACACCGGCTGCACGCCCACCAAGACGCTGGTGGCCAGCGCCTATGCCGCCCAGCTGGCGCGCCGCTCGCCCGAGTACGGAGTGGTCCTTGGCGCCGGCGCGGGCCAGGTGAGCGTCGACATGCAGCGGGTGAAGGCCCGCAAGGACGCCATCGTCGAGGACTTCACCAAGGGAGTCGAGAAGGGGCTGCGGTCCCTGCCCCACTGCACGGTCTTCCAGGGGCACGCGCGCTTCACCTCGCCGCACGAGGTGAGCGTGGGCGATGCGCGGCTCACCGCCGAGCGCATCTTCATCGACGTCGGGGCGCGGCCGGCGGTCCCCGACATGCCCGGCCTCGGCGAGGTGAGCTACCTCACCAGCTCGTCGATGATGGATCTCGACGTCCTGCCCCGCCGGCTGGTGATCGTGGGCGGCGGCTACGTCGGCCTCGAGTTCGGGCAGATGTACCGGCGCTTCGGCAGCGAGGTCACGGTGGTCGAGATGGCGCCCCGCCTCCTCGCGCACGAGGACGACGACGTCTCGGCGGCGGTCGCGGACATCCTGGAGCGCGAGGGCGTCCACCTGCGGCTGGGCTCGCGCTGCATCGGCGTCACCGCGCGCGGCGACGAGATCGGGGTCAGCGTCGATTGCGCCGCGGACGCGCCCGAGGTCCGCGGGTCCCACCTGCTGCTGGCGGTGGGCCGCCAGCCGAACACCGACGACCTCGGCCTGCGTGAGGCCGGCGTGGCGCAGGACGAGCGCGGCTTCATCGTCGTCGACGACCAGCTGCGCACCAGCGTGCCGGGGATCTGGGCGCTCGGCGAGTGCAACGGCAAGGGCGCCTTCACCCACACCGCCTACAACGACTTCGAGATCGTCGCGGCGAACCTGCTCGACGGCGAGGCCCGGCGGGTGACCGACCGCATTCCTGCCTACGCCGTGTTCGTGGACCCGCCGCTGGGCAGGGTCGGGATGACCGCGGCCGAGGTGCGGCGCTCGGGGCGGCGGGCGCTGGTCGGCAAGCGGCCGATGACCAAGGTGAGCCGCGCCATCGAGAAGGGCGAGACCCTGGGCTTCATGAAGGTGCTGGTCGACGCCGATTCGCGGCAGATCCTCGGCGCCGCCATCCTCGGCACCGGCGGCGACGAGGCCATCCATTGCATCCTCGACGTGATGGCCGCCAAGGTCCCCTACACCGTGCTGCAGCGGACCGTGCACATCCACCCGACCGTGGCCGAGCTCATCCCGACCGTCCTGGGCCAGCTCGAGCCGCTGCCGCCGTAGCGGCCGGTGACAGCCCCGCGGACGGCCCTCCCCCGCAAGAGAGGACCGCTTTCCGGATAGGGATCAGCAGAGATTGGTCGTGCAGGTCTGGTTGTTGCACGTGGTGCAGGTGTTGCGGCCGTTGCTGAAGTCGCACACCTGGGGACAAGTGCGGGGGGAGAAACCTCCCACCACCGGCCGGATCTCGGCGCGACTGAGATCGACCAGCGTCTCCCGGTGCAGCATCAGCTTCTTATGCAATTTCTTCAAATTCTCCTCCTTTCGCAGGACGTGACTCCAGGGCGACGGCCCCATCCTTGGTAGTGCCCGCCGGACCGCTGAGCGAGCCCGCGACGCCACGGCTTGGCGGGCCGGCGCCAGCGAGCTACTCTAGGAAGGCAGGCGTTCCCTTCTCCCACCCGGCGCGAGGCCGGCGATCGACAGGAGGTGGCTCATGGTCGTGCCAGTGCTGTCGCTGTGGCTTCCGATCGTCTTGTCGGCGGTGTTCGTCTTCTTGGCGAGCATGATCATCCACATGTTCCTGGGGTACCACCGCGGCGACCTCCGCAAGGTGCCGCGCGAGGACGAGGTCATGGAGGCGCTGCGCCCATTCGAGATCCCTCCCGGCGACTATGGGATCCCGTACGGCGGCTCGATGAAGGCCATGAAGGACCCGGCGTTCGTCGCCAAGATGAAGGCCGGGCCGGTGGCGCTCATCACGGTGATGCCAAGCGGACCGCCCGCGATGGGCTCCAACTTCATCCTCTGGTTCCTCTACTGCCTGCTGATCGGCGCCTTCGCGGCCTACGTCACCGGCCACGCGCTGCCACCGGGCGCGGGCTACAGGGGCGTCTTCCGGTTCGCGGGCTGCACGGCGTTCGCCGGTTACTCCCTGGCGTTGCTGCAGAACTCGATCTGGTACAAGCGCAACTGGGGCGCGACCCTGCGCTCGGTCTTCGACGGCCTGATCTACGGCCTGTTGACGGCAGGGACCTTCGGCTGGCTCTGGCCGCGCTGAGCGCGGCGCGACGCAGCGGTGCTCCGCGAGAGCATCAGGGCGTCTGAGGCCGCGACTGGGCGGCGGCGGTCTGAACACCGGCCGCCGCCCTCTCTTCCCGGCGGAGCCCCCTCCTGTCTCAGTCCCCCGACGGCTTCTCCGCCGCCACGACGATGGCGATCAGCGTCGAGCTGTCGTAGAGGGCGCGCGCACGATCGCCCACCGCGATCGCGGACAGGCTCGAGACGGCGCCGTCGAGGAAGATCTGGGTGGCCGAGCTGGTGCCGAGCGTCACCGCCGCGGCGCCTCGCCGCTCCTCCGGCGTGATGGTGATCGAGGAGCCTCCGACCGCGGTCACCTGGCCCTCGACCTCGGCGAGCTCGTGGTGCGGCGATTGCGCCTGGATGGCGGTGGCGATCAGCGTCGCGGTGTCGTAGAGCGCGCGGGCTTTGTCGCCCACCACGATCGCCGAGAGCGTCGACGGCGCCCCGTCGAGGATCACCACCGTCGAGACAGCCGTCCCGAGGGTCACCGGCGCCCCCTCTTCCGGCATGATCGTGAGCGAGGAGGCCGTCACCGCGGTCACCTGCCCCTCGACCTCCGCCAGCTCGTGGTGCGGCGACTCCGCCTCGATCGCCGCGGCGATCAGCGTCGTGGTGTCGTACAGGGCGCGCGCCTGGTCGCCGACCGCGATCGCCGACAGCGTCGAGGGCGCCCCGTCGAGGATCACCACGGTCGACGCCTTGGTCTCGAGCGTCACGGGCGCGCCCGATTCCGGCGCGATGGTGAGCGAGGAGGCCGTCACAGCCGTCACCTGCCCCT
>DATNKH010000248.1:0-7749 GCA_035603475.1 Thermoanaerobaculia bacterium | reverse complement strand
CCTGTCTGTCGGCCCTCGTCCGTCGCGTGGATGAGAAGCAACGGCATCCTGGCGCCGTTGGTCCTCTGCCTTGCGGCGTGCACCCTCGCCTGCGGCCACCTGCCGCCCCCGCGGTCACGCCCGGCCGACACTCTTGAGGCGCCGCCAACCCCCCCGCCGTTACCTCCGGCACCCGCGGCCAAGCCCGCCGACCAGCGCGAGCTGCGCCTGACGCTGCCCGCCGGCACCTACGTGCGCCTGGTGATCGTCTCGACACCGATGGACCTGGCGGTGCGCCAGGTGGGGCCAGAGGGTCAGCAGCTCGAGGAGGTGCAGCTGGCAGGCGGCGCTGCCGAGCCAACCCACCAGTCGTGGGTCATGAACACCGCGGGCGAATACCGCTGGACCGTAGAGCCCCGCGGGCCGCAGGGCCTCGCCGGCAGCGCCGCCATCGCCCTCGAGGAGCAGCGGCAGGCAGGGCCGTGCGACGAGGCGCGCGTGCGTGTGGAGCGGGCGGTTGTGAGCGCCCAGTGGGAAATGAGCCGGCCCGGCGATGATCGTCCTGAAGGCCTGCGGGCGAAGACGCTGCTGGAGCCGATTCTGCCCGGCGCCACTGAGGTAGGAGAGCGCGAAGGGCTGCTCGCAGTGCTCGTCGAGATGGCGCGATCGGCAAGGCGACGAGGAACTACCGACGCGGCCACCGACGTCGATCGGGCACTGTACCTTGCGCAAGCGATCGAAGATCGCCGAGCGGAGGCCGAATTGCTGGAAGAGCGGGCGCGACTTGGTTCAGCCGCCGCGGCGATCGACTCGCTGCAGGCCGTGGTCGAAAAGCGAGGGCGATTGGGCGACGACATCGGGCAGGCCGAAGCGTTGTACCTCGAGGCCTACTATTACAGTATTCGCGGCGATACGGCCAGCGCGCTTGAAGGCTACCGCCGGTGCCTTGCCCTGCAGTGGCGCGGCCAAGACCTTGGCGCTCTACCGTGGACCCTCTGTGAGATAGGCGTGGCATACGGGAAGCTAGGGGATGTCCGGGCACGCAACTACTTGGACCTCTGCCGCGAGCTCGGACGGGCAGCCGGCAATGCAAAGGCGCAGGTTTTCTCCCTCGGAGCGGGCGCTCGGCTTGACATTGACATGGGGGAGCTGCAAGGCGCCTACAAACAGTATGTCGATCTGCGTAAGTTGTTGCTCGCGACTTCTGGCGGCGCGATGCCGGCTCAGGCATTGGACGGCTTGGCGACGGTGCTCCTTTACCTGGGCGAGCCGGAGAAGGCCCGGCAGACGTTTGCCCAGGCGTTGACCGAGTTCGAGGGGCTCGACGATCCTGTGGACCGAGCTCACGCGCTGCTGGGCATCGGGTGGTCTCTCGAAGCGGAAGGCGATGAGCATGAGGCGCTTGAATACTATGAGAAAGCCCTGGAGATCATCCGTGCCAGCGACATCAGGAGTCTCGAGACCTGGGCGCTCTATTCTCTTGGCCGTCTTCACCGCAGGCGCGGGCAGCCGCTCCAAGCAATCCCGCAGCTGGAAGCCGCCTTGTCCCTGGGAACCAAGGACAGCGCTGTGAGCCAAGCCCAGACCGAGGTTGAGCTCGGCAATTCCTATGGCCTCGTCGGCAGGATGGATGCCGCAAGGTCGGCATACCAGCGCGCCGTTCAATTGAGCAGCAAGGCGCCGCTGGTCGAAGCTTCGGCGCTGGCGGGACTGGCCCGAATCGAGCGAGATGGCGGCGATTTGGGGGCGGCACGATCGGCGATCGGCAGGGCGCTCGAGATCACGGAGAGAATTCGATCTGGCGTGATCCGTCCAGACCAGCGCGTGAGCTTCTTGGCGGCGCGCCGTACCTACTACGAGCTCTACGTCGATCTGTTGATGAGGCTCGACCTGCTGCGGCCGGGCGCCGGGTTCGACGCGGAAGCGATTCGCGCCAGCGAGCAGGCACGAGCCCGCAGCCTTCTTGACCTGTTGGTCGAAGGGCGAGGCAGACCGCGCGACGGGATACCGGCCGAGCTGGAGCGGCAGAAGATCGAGATCGGCGATCGCATCGTGCACCTCCAGGCATTGCTGTCGTCTGCAAGCCTTGCGTTGACCGAAGACAGGGTGAAGCTAATGGAGCGCGATTTGACCCGGGCCGAGGAGGAGGAGAAAGACCTCGATGCAGCGATCCGGCTCCGCCAGCCCAGGCCGGCTGCGGGCGAAGACTCGAGATCATTGTCCCTGCCCGAGATTCAGGAGCTCCTCGACGAGCACACCGCGCTCCTCGAGTACTTCGTTGGCGAAGACGCCTCCTATCTCTTCGTAGTGACGCGGCAAGGCCTTCGTGTTCATCCGCTGCCGTCCAAGCGCGATCTGGTCGCCGTGGTCGATCGTGTCAGCTCGGCCGTTGACAAGTACAGCCGCCTGCGTGCTCGGCACCTGGCTGAGGACGCCTACCAGCTCTACCGCTTGTTGATTCTTCCCGCCGCCGGCGAGCTTCGCGGCAAGTCCCACCTGATCTTCGCGCCCGACGAGATCCTGTACTCCCTGAGCTTCGAGGTGCTACTCACCGATCCGGTACCGGATGCCGGCGTACCAACGAAGAGCCTGCCGTACCTCATCCGGGGGCGCTCAGTATCGTATGTCCCTTCGGCTGGGGTGATGGCGCAGCTGCTGGCGGAGCGGCCTCCGAGCGACGCGCCGACGCCCGGCAAACAGTTCGTCGGCTTCGGAGCTCCGGAGGAGGTGCATGGGAGCGAGCGGGATGCAGCGAGCGTCGCAGGAGTCAGAGGGACCTGCCCTTCCCCGGAAGGCCAACCCGCTGCGCAGAGCGGCGGCGCTCGCGCGGCCGGTGGCGATGGGCTCCCGGCACTGCCTGGAGCGCGGGACGAGGTGTGCCGCATTGCGCAGCTGTTTCCGGCCGGGCAAGCGGTCGTCTTCACCGGTCCCGATGCGACGGAAGAGAACGTCAAGACCAGCCCGCTGGTAGGCTCCGCCCGCAATCTCCACTTTGCTGCACACGGGTTCTTCGACGGAAGCCACCCAGATCGCTCTGCACTCCAATTGGCGCACGGCGTCACCTCGGCGGAGGACGGCCTCTTACAAGTGCGGGAGATCTCCAACCTGGAGCTGCACGCCGATCTCGTCGTCTTGTCGGCTTGTCAGTCGGGGATGGGCAGAGTGGTCTCAGGCGAGGGGCTAATCGGGATGACGCGCCCCTTCCTGTATGCCGGAGCCCGCAGCGTCGTGGTGAGCCTGTGGAAGGTCGATGATGAAGCGACGTCCGACCTGATGGTCAGCTTCTACCGTAACCTGGGAAAGGTCGGCGACAAATCGGAGGCTCTGCGGCGCGCCAAGCTGGAGTTGATCGACCGGTCGCGATACTCTCATCCCTATTACTGGGCGGCGTTCATCCTCGTCGGCAGACCAAGGTGACCCGGGGCGCACCTGTAACGCCGGGCGCCTCGTTGCGCCTCAGAATAGTCAGATGGTAGGGATCTCGTTCCCAAAGGGAGGACTGACTCATGGGTGACCCACCGAACACAGGAATTGGTGGAGGCGGACCACCGCCGAAGCCCCCCCCACCGGCCCCGCTGGTGGTCTCGACGAGCCTGACCGCGGTCGCCTTTGTAGCCGCTGCCATGGGCAACACGACTGTCGCCGCGGCGGCGGCGGCCGGCGCCTTCGTCGCCAACGGCATCGACATATTGACCAGGATGTCATCCGCCGGCCGCTACTACTCCGGTGGCGGTACGTCGGCAAGCGGTGGCTCTCCGCCTGCCGACACTCAGGCCAAGCCGTAACGCTCGACGCGCTCAGCCGCTGCGGCGCGAGTAGAATCGGATCTTGCCCCCGCCCGGCCGGCCTGCCGGACGGGTAGCTGGGCAGTGCTGAGCGGCTGCTGTGGCTGCCGGGAGCTGGACCGATGGGCGAAATGGGACGTGGACTGGCCGCAGCCTTGCCGGCCGTCTTGCTTGGGGCCTTGGCGCTCGCCGCGCCTGTGCCCGCGGCTGGCCAGGGACTGGCGGATGGGCGTGGCGAGGGGCGGGCCGAGGCGGTGCCCAGCCTGGTGGTGGCCGGGCGTGGCGAGGTGCGGGCGGCGCCGGACGAGGCGGCGGTGCGTCTGGGGGTGCTGGCACAGGCGGCGACCGCCGGGGCGGCACAGCAGCAGGCGAACCAGACGGTGACGGCGCTGCTGCGGGCGGTGCGCGGGCTGGGCGTGCGGCAGGAGCAGATCCGGACCTCCGAGCTGTCGCTGTCGCCGGTGTTCGCGCCGGTGCGGCCGCAGGCCGTGGCCGCGGGCGAGGAGCCGCAGGGTCCGCGCATCGTCGGTTACCAGGCGAGCAACTCGGTGACCGTCACCCTGGACAAGCTGGACCAGGTCGGCGCGGTGGTGGACGCCGGCCTCGGAGCCGGCGCCAACCGCCTGGAAGGGGTCGCGTTCGGGCTGCGCCACGACGAGGCGGCGCGGCAGGCGGCGCTGCGCGATGCGGCGGCGCAGGCGCGCGGCAAGGCGACGGCGCTCGCCGCGGCCATGCACGTGCGCCTGGTGGAGGTGCTCGAAGTGCAGGAGGAGGGGACGGCAGTCCCGCAGCCGCGCTTCGAGGCGATGCGGATGTCGGCGGGCGGCGCCGCGGTCGGCACGCCGGTCTCGTCAGGGCAGCTAGACGTGAGCGCCACCGTCACCGTCCGCTACCGCATCGCGCCCTGCCCTGCCCAGGGCGGTTGCGGCGAGACGCCCTGACCGGCCTCGCCAGCGGGCCACTAGCCGTCGTCCTCGATCGCCGCCGTCCACTGCTCGACCTGCTCCGGGCTCATCGTTCCAGAAGGCGGCAGCCGGGCGTCGAGGTAGCCATGGGTGGCGATGTCGGACAGATACTGCGCTCGCGACAGGATGGTGCCCCGGCAGAGAGGGTCGGCAACGCTCGCACCGCTCGCGCCGTTCACGGTGTCGCCGGCGGCCCCCTCGGCACCGGCCGCCGGCGCGAAAGTCTCGCGTGACAGCCGCCCGATGAGGGTCGCCATCACCGCCGCCGGAACGCGCGCGGCGCCGGGCGGCGGGTGCGTGGCGCTCGCGGCGCTCGCCGCGGTCGCCGTGCTCGCGGTCCGCGCCGGGTAGATGTAGCCGAACAGCACCAGGTGGCTGAGCAGGACCCGCCAATGCTCGCCGAAGCGAGCGAGCAGCCGCTGCCAGTCGAGCTCCTCGGCACAGCAGTGCAGCAGGTGGGCGACGTCGGCGCCGTCGTAGCGCTCGCGCTCCATGATGAACGCCTTCGACCAGAGCATCTCCTCGGGAGGGCAGAGCCGCACCTGCACCCCGAGCACCTCGCCGCGCCGGGCATGGCGGAACCAGCCTTCGTCGACCGCTGTCAGGCCGTTGCCGGAGCCGAAGATCAGGTCCACGAAGCTGCCGTCGGCGCCGTGGGCCTTGCCGAGCCAGTGCGGGAAGTTGCGCTCGACCGGGTAGCCGGCGGCGGCCAGTGCGGCCAGCGCGGCGTCGAAGTCGCGGGGCAGGATGAAGAGATCGAAGTCCTTGGTGTCTCGGACGATGCCGGTGTAGCGGGCGAACGCATAAGCGCCGCCGACCAGGAAGGAGATGCCGGCGTCCTCGAGCACGGCCATGGCGTGCCGGTAGAAGCCGGCGATCTCCGGAGAAAGCGGCGCCGGGTGGGGGCGGGAGAGATTCGAGCTCGTCACGCGCAAACTTCCTCCTGCGGAGACAGGGAGCAAGAGCTGTACCACCGCCAGGACGCTCCAGGTGGCGGTAGTGTCCTGGATTGCTGGATTGCCAAGGGCAATCTGGCCAGGACACTACCCAGGTGGCACGCCGCTTGCCTCGTCAGCGCGTCGGACGCAGGATCGCTCTCGAGCGGCGCGGCGCGGCGGAAGGAGGGAGGGGAGATGGCGGCCCAGAACGGAATGGTACGCATCGCCGCCCTGGCCGATCTGCACTTCGGCCGGGTGGCGGAGCCGCTGCTGCGCCAGACGCTGGCCCAGGCGGGACGCGACGGCGACGTGCTGCTGCTGTGCGGCGACCTCACCGATCATGGCCTGCCGGAGGAGGCGCGGGGGCTGGCGCGCGAGCTGAAGCAGACGGTCGGAGTGCCGATCATCGCTGTGCTCGGCAACCATGACTTCGAGTCCGGCAAGCCTGCCGAGGTGCGGGAGATCTTCACCGAGAGCGGCGTCAACATGCTGGACGGCGACGCCTGCGAGGTGGAAGGGGTGGGCTTCGCCGGGGTCAAGGGCTTTGCCGGCGGCTTCGGCAAGCGTGCTCTCGGTCCCTGGGGCGAGGAGATCATCAAGCAGTTCGTGCACGAGGCGGTCGGCGAGGCGTTGAAGCTCGAGTCGGCCCTGGCGCGGCTGCGGCACAAGCCGCGCATCGCGGTGCTGCACTACTCGCCGATCCAGGAGACGGTGGAGGGCGAGCCGCACGAGATCTTCCCGTTCCTGGGCTCGAGCCGGCTGGAGGAGCCGCTGGCGCGGTATCCGGTGGACGCGGTCTTCCACGGTCATGCCCACCGCGGCCAGCCAGAGGGCAAGACCGCCGGCGGCGTGCCGGTCTACAACGTCAGCTTCTCGCTCCTGCGGCGGACCTTCCCGGAGCGGCCGCCGTTCCGGGTGATCGAGGTCAAGGCGCCCGCGGCGGGGTAGCTCTTACAAAAACGCCCGCGAGCGCTGTAGTAGACTTGATGGCTCGTAGGCGGCGGATCGGCGAGACCTGCCTGGACACCACCCTCGGCCAGGGACGATGAAGAGCAGCGAAGGCTTCGTTTTCGTGCGGCGCGGGTTGCACCTCTACTACCGGATCCTTGGCGAAGGCCGGGAGACGGTGGTCGTCCCGAACGCGAACTGGCTCGCCGACGCCCTGCTGCCGCTCGCGGAGGGGCGGCGGCTCATCCTCTACGACCCGCGCAGCCGTGGCCGTTCGAGCACCGTCACCGATCGGCGTCACCTCGGCGTCGAGCAGGACGTCCGGGACCTCGAGACGGTGCGCCGCTACTTCGGCCTCGATCGGCTGTCCCTGCTGGGCACCTCCTACCACGCCGCGATCACGGCACTGTACGCGATGGAGAACCACGACCGCGTCGAGCGCATGTTGCTGGTCTGCCCGATCACCCCGCGCCAGCCCGGGGAATGGGCCCAGGAGACTCCGTCGCCGGAGGTGCTGATCTATCCGCCGGGGGTGCCACGGCTCGAAGAGATGCGGCGGGAGGGCATCGACCGCGAGGACCCGGTGGCCTTCTGCCGCGCCTGGTTCACCTACTTCCTGCTGCCCGCCTTCATGGGCGAGCCGGCCGCGGCGGCGCGCTTCCCGCTCGACGACGTCTGCGGCTTCCCGAACGAATGGCCCACCCACACCATGGCCCTGTACTTCGATCACATCGTGCCGAAGATGAAGGCCTGGGACTTCCGGCCGCGCCTGAGTGGGTTGCACTTCCCGATGCTGGTGGTGCAGGGGACGGACGACCTGGTGCCGATCGAGGCCTCGCGCGATTGGGCCGCGCACGGCGGCAACGCCCGCTTCCTGCGCATCGAGGGATCCGGCCACCACCCCTACCTCGAACGGCCCGACGACTTCTTCCCAGCCGCCGCCACCTTCCTCGACGGCGCCTGGCCCACCGCCGCCGAAGTCGTCCGCAAGGCCGCGTAAACAGATAGATCGGTGTCAGACCTTCTCTACCGGTCGTCGGAGAGAAGGATAGCTGAAGAGGGAGGAGGGAGGAATGGAGGGCCGCGGGAGGCGCGGATCTCTCCCCGCCGACCTTTGGGCGAGGGTCTTAGATA
>DATNKH010000247.1:0-9137 GCA_035603475.1 Thermoanaerobaculia bacterium | reverse complement strand
CTTGCCGATACCGCTTGCGAAGATCTCGAGCGCGTGCTCGCGGTCAACGTGGTGGGCCCCCTCCGGCTCACTAAGGCGCTCGCCGGCCCGATGCTGCTGCGGCAGCGGGGGCTGGTCGTGCACGTCAGCTCGGACGCGGCGACCGCCGCCTACCCGCGGTGGGGCGCCTATGGCGCCTCGAAAGCGGCTCTCGACCACCTGGCGCGGATCTGGGCCGCGGAGCTCGACGGCTCCGGCGTGCGCTTCTTCGGGGTGGATCCCGGCGAGATGGACACGGCAATGCACGCGGCGGCGGTGCCGGACGCCGATCGCAGCTCCCTTGCCCGACCCGAGGAGATCGCCTGCAAGCTGGCGCAGATGATCGGCGACGACACCATCCCGAACGGCGCGCGGCTCGAGGCCGCCGCCTGGACGGCGGCGCGATGAAGGCTGCGGCGACGAGGCCGGCGGCGACGAAGCCTGCGGCGACGTGGCCGGCGCCGATGCAGCCCGCGGCGTGGCCCCGCCGTGACGCGAGCGCGATGCGGCTTCTCCACGTCGATCCTGGCGCAGGTCGCCGCACGGCCAGGGCGGCAGGGCGGCATCCCGCCGCGGTGACGCCCGAGAGCTCGCGGCGTCGCGGCTTCGTGGACGGGCGGATCGGCGACCTGCGAATCCTGCTCCGGGAGGGCGACCTCCTGGTGGTCAACGACGCCGCCACCCTGCCGGCGTCGCTGCGCGGCGTGACGGGTGCGGGCGCGGCGGTCGAGGTTCGCCTCACCGGCAGGGAGGCCGAGGGCGGCGGTTGCTGGCGCGCCGCCCTCTTCGGCGCCGGAGACTGGCGGCAGCGCACCGAGGAGCGGCCGCCGCCACCCGCCCTCGGCGCGGGTGAGGAGCTCCGCTTCGACGCGGCCGGCACAGCCGGCGGGGATGGCCGCCTTGGCCGTCCCGACAGGCCGCTGCGCGCGACGATCGCCAGCGTCGATGCGAGATCGCCACGCCTGGTCTCGCTCTGCTTCGCGGCGCGCGGCGCCGCGCTCTGGCGCGCGCTCTATCGCGCCGGGCGCCCCGTGCAGTACGCCCACACCGCCAGGCCGCTCGCGCTCTGGCAGGTGCAGACGGCCTACGCGGCCCGGCCGTGGGCCGTCGAGGCGCCGTCGGCGGGCCTCGCCCTGAGCTGGGAGCTGCTGCTGGATCTCCGCCGGCGCGGCATCGCCATCGCGCGCGTCACGCACGCCGCCGGCCTGTCGTCCACCGGCGACGGCGAGCTCGACGCCCGCCTGCCGCTCGCCGAGAGCTACGAGGTGCCGGAAGAGACCGTGCGCGCGGTCGCCACGGCGCGGCGCCGAGGCGGACGCGTGGTGGCGGTCGGCACCACCGTGGTGCGGGCGCTCGAGGGCAACGCCCAGAGCCATCGAGGACGGCTGGTCGCGGGTGCCGGGACGACCGAGCTGCTGCTCGGACCCGCGATGCGGCGCCGCGTCGTCGACGGTATCTTGACCGGCGTGCACGACCCCGGCACCAGTCACTTCGCGCTCCTCGAGTCCTTCGCCCCCCGGCCGCTGCTCCTCGAGGCCCACGCCTTCGCCGCGGAGCGGGGCTACCTCGGCCACGAGTTCGGCGATGCGATGCTGATCCTCGGCGAGGGCCGGTGAGCAGAGTAGGCGCCCGGCGGGGCTTCGCTCAGAAAAAAAAGGGGAGACTGGCCGCTGCAAGAGCGTGCCTGGCGAACTCTTCGCGAAATCTCGGCGATCTCATGGTGATGGCAGTGCCCAGCGGCAGGACCTGCCGCGCCCCGATCCGGGCGCTTGCCCTGGCCACCGTGTCGAGGATGCAGATGACGGGAATCCGGATCTCTCGCACGATGGCTTCGAAGCGCTGATGAGGGGAGACGCTGGCGATGAGCGCACTCGGCGCCGCTCGCTGCCAGGTGGCCCAATACATGCACATAGAGACATAACGCGATAGCCAACTATTCACGCGCTCGATGAACTAAGGTATCATGACCCTGCGAGGTCAAGCATGCTCATCGCAGAGCGACCACTAGGCGATCCGGGGAAGGGCCATCCTGGGTTTTCGTCGCGCCTGGACGCTACCTGCTCGGCTGAACGATATCGCCAGCGGCAGGCGCTTATTTCGCTCGCCTTATCTCTCATCACGACTCCTTCGGATTTCCCCAGGCCGCAGCAGGTCACTTCTCAACAGCTACTTTCATGCCTGCAATGTAGAGTGATTGCAGAGGCGACATGGGCCGATATTTCCTGAGTTTTGGAGGCGAAAACAGGCCTGCGGCAAGAGCGCTGTCTAGCGGACTTCGAGCCTCAGGTGTCGAGCTCTTCTTCGATGAAGAGATTACCTATGGCGCGGAGTGGCTAGAACGGCTTGAGCGCGAGCTCTCGGATGCCGACGGATTCTTGGCATTAATAGGATCGGGACCAGTACACGGATGGAGCCGGGCGGAGCTTGATATCGCTATAAACCGACAGGTAAGAAATCCCTCATTCCGCATCATTCCATTCCTCTTGCCGGGAGCAGGTACGAGCGATCTCCCAGCGTTCTTGGCGCGCTTTCACGCTTACGAGTCGCCAATAGAGCCGACCAAGGCAAGCCAGGAAGACTTTGCGACGATCTCACTCTTATTGGGACTGCGCCAGCTTCTCGATAAGACAAGTAGTCCTTTTCCCGGGCTAGAATCATTTGAGGAGTCGCTCACACCTTACTTTTTTGGACGAACCCGCGAAATAGACGATCTGCTCCGGCTTGTGCAAGCACGCATTAAGGATAACTGTCGGTGGCTCCAGCTCGAGGGTGCGAGTGGGAGCGGAAAGTCATCCTTGGCGAAGGCCGGCGTCGTCCCAGCGATGCGCCGTGCGGCTCCTGAAGTAGGATTGTCTGCGTGGAGCGTCGGCATCATGCGGCCTGGTACATACCCACTGCGTAGCCTCGGTCAGGCGATATACTTGGCCTTGAGAGATCGTCTGACGGAGCGTTGGACCCTTAACAAGGTTGCCTCTGAGTTCGCAGAGTCGAGCACCGCCCTGGCGAGTATCCTGCGCGAAAGCACAGCCCCGAAGGTCGGGTGCCTGCTCGTCATCGATCAGTTCGAAGAGCTGTTTACCGTCGGAGATGCGGATCGGGCGGCTTCATTGCAATTCGCTGCGTTACTAAAGACTGCCTTGGATGACATTGATACTGGCTTCTACCTCGTTACTACGATCCGGAGCGATTTCTTAGATCACTTTTCTAAGCTGCCGCCCTTGGAAGAAGCGCTTGGATCAAGAGCAATACGTTACTACACTAGATCGCTGTCTCCTTCTGGATTAAGAGCCGCGATTGAAGGCCCTAGCAAGGCCGCCGGCCTTCAGTGGGAAGAAGGATTGGTCGAGCGCCTACTGGGCGATGCGCTAGCTCTTAGCGGAGGCCTGCCGCTCGTCGCTCATGTACTGTATGCCCTATGGGCGACCCGCCAACACAATTTGCTTACCCACCGCTCATATGATGCACTCGGTGGGGTTACCGGCGCCCTGACGCTTAGCGCTGACGCCGTTGTGGGCCGCCTTCCGATCGAACAGCAAGTCTTGGCGCAAAAGGCATTGCTGTGCCTAGTTAGAACGACTAACGGGGTGCTCTACACCAGCAGAAACACCACTCGTGCGGAAATGCTCGCCTCGATGGGCGGCGGAGCATCTGCCGAAGCGGTGCTTACCTATCTGTCAGGCGGCCGTATTTCTCAGGTCTCGGGCTTTACATCCTCATTTATGCGACTTGTCACTGTGACACACGATGACGCAGAGGACCGCGTCGATCTTGTCCACGAGGCGTTGATCAGCAAGTGGCCAACGTTTCAAGGGTGGGTGAAAGACTGTAGTGAAGACCTCAAACGACGTGACGCATTGGAGTCTGCCACTAGCGCGTGGGTTGCTGCCGGCAAACCCCGAAATGATTTACCAACAGGGGCGCAGCTTGATTATCTGAAACATGGCAAGAGCTACATTGCGGCGGCGCGCGATTTTTTGGATGCAGCAAGTGCACGCGCGAAGCACCTCCGGCGGGTGAAGCAGTTCGCTTGTGCGTCCGTCGCGGCCTTTTTTCTCGTTAGTTATCTTGTTCTATGCGAGGTTGGCATGAAGGTCGCTGGGGGCCGCTTCGTAAGGCTATCCTTAGATGAATGTGGGATATCGCTGTTTCATCCAATGGCCTCTATGAAAGCTATTCGTAGCGAGGCGAGCCACAGTCGCCGTGAGCTATTAGCGGTGTTGCTCAGGCGCCGTAGGAGTGACGGCAAGATTTGTAGTGATTACGACCTCTCCCTTGGCTCCGATGCTTGGGCGACACGTCAATCAATTGCAGCGCTACTTGCTTGTCGAGAGTGTGCCTCCAATTCCGAGGCATTGACGTGGTCTAAGACGGCTCTACGTGTGGCATTTGATCCTCACTCCATGCATTTAGCTCATGATGGCAGCAACTACGGCTGGGAACGAAATGAGCAATTAAGAGTGACAATGACGGAGCCAGTGGTATGGACTAAAATTGCCGTTGCCAAGGCCTTTGTCAATCCGTTCTTAGCAAAGAATATTGGAAGGCGACCTCTACGCGACTGGTTCGCCTCTACGGAAGTGATTATAGACAGATATCGATCTGCAGATGGTGCTGCCTTGAACTCTTTTCCGAGACAGTTAGATGCGCACCAGTTTGGCATGTATTCAACTATCACGGAACTTCTTTCGTCACTCGAAGCACGAGCCAGCGGCATTCCTGGTCGTGGTTCAGATAGCGCTGGAGACATTCTCAAGTTGTCTTATTGGCTCTCAAGCCATTTTGATGGCGATCGCAGCGGGTGGCGCGCATCCGCAGGCCCTAAGGGAGACATCATCAACGGCCTAACCCTTCAGGCTTATAGTGCACTGCTGTGGGCGGAGCGCGACGTTGGATTCGTCATTCCCCAGAAAATACTCGCCTCTATACCTGGGGAGCTAATCAATGCTTCGGAGCGATCTTATGGGGATCCTCTTGAGCAAATTCAATATCGGACCCCATATTTGAACGATGACGGAGCAACAGTACAAGCGAATGAAGATGTAGTCCTTCTTTGGCACCCTTGGGCTGTGCAAGTGGCGGCACGATGGCTCGAGCGAAGTGGCCGTCAAGCACATCACGGTTGGCGTGACCGCGTCATCGCACAGCGGGCTCTTACTCATCTAATTGTCGATATGGGCCCAGAGATGAGAAAGAGTGCGAAGCAGACATATACATACACTGTCGCGGAGACGCTTTATGCCATATCTCTGCTCTAGGCTCTGCCGGTTCTCCGCGAGAGTGAGTCTGTCTTCTAGTAAAGAGCTCACTTGGCAGCAATGAAACGGCGAGACGTTTGAGGGGACTAAGCAGATGAGTCGTGAGCCTGAAGTGCGTATCGAAACTATGCGGACTGAAGATCGTGATGCGGCTCATGCGCTCCTTATCGCGTTCAAAGAGGAGTCTCAAAGTAGGTCACCCGTCTACGATGGCCTTCGTCCTGAGTACTATGAGCTCCTTGGTCAATATCTTGATGACTATCATGGCCGTAGAGACTGTACCATCTTGGTGGCGAAGGCCGGCGGTGTCCCTGTGGGATTGATTATGGGAACTATGTATAGCTACCTACCAATTTACAAAATAGAGCGCATGGGCTATATTGCTGAACTGTTCGTAGCTCCGAAGTTTCGCCGGCAGGGAATCGGTACGTCCCTTCTGCGTGAGACAGAGAGGTGGTTCCGTGACCAAGGCGCGAAGTTCGCCCGAATAGAAACGATAACGGCATACGAACATAATCAAGAACTATACAAAAGTCTTGGCTACCATGTGTTCTTGGTGGAATTGAGGCGCAAGCTTGACTAGGAGTCTCAGCTGGCGGGAGTTGGTGGAGAGGCACAAGCGGAGCGGTTCGAGCTCCGGGTTGTCAGGACTCTCCAGCCGGTAGCAACCTTCAGCCGGCGGCCAGCTCACGTACCAGCATCGCGTTGACCAGCTTCGGGTTGACTTGGGCGGCGTCCGGCTGGACCTGCTTCATCACCTGGGCGACGAAGAACCCGAGCAGGCCAGCCTTGCCGGAGCGGTATCGCTCCACTTCGACGGCGTGCGCCGCCAGCACCCGCCGGACGACCGGCAGCAGCGCCGGGCGCAGGCGTTCGAGCTGTTCCAACTCGGCCTCCGACAGGGCGACGGGCGCTTTCGGCTCAGGGGCCTTCGGCTCGAGGGGATTGGGACCGGGAGCTCTCGACTCGGGCGGTTTGGGACCGGAAGCCTGCTGCGCCTTCCCTGGCGGGGCGGCGGGCGCGGCAGCCTCGGGCCTGGGCAGCGGCGGGCCTGGCGGGGTCTTTGCGGCCTCCCGCGCCCAGGAGTCGCGCAACGGCACGATACGGTTGAAGACCAGACGGGCGGCGACCGCGTCGACCGGATCGCGGAAGAAGTAGCCCTGCCGCTCGAACTGCAGGCGCTCGCCCAGGGAGGGATCCACCGCCACCGGTTCGATGCGGCAGCCGGCGAGAACCTGGAGGGAGTCGGGGTTGAGCGCCGCCTCGAATCCGGCCTCCTCGAGGTCGGGCCGCTCGACGCGGAAGAGGCGGTCGTAGATCCGCACCTCGACGGGCAGCGCGTGGGCGGCCGAGACCCAATGCAAGGTGCCCGGCACCCGGCGGCCGTCCGGCGCCGAGCCGCCGCGCGTGGCGGGATCGTAGGTGCAGCGGACCTCGACCGGCTCGCCGGTCACCGGGTCCTTGACGACGCTCGCGCAGCGGACCAGGTAGGCATAGCGCAGGCGCACCTCGCGCCCCGGAGACAGCCGGTGGAAGCCCTTGGGCGGCTGCTCGGCGAAGTCGTCACGCTCGATATGGAGGACGCGCGAGAACGGCACCTTGCGGCTCCCCTCCTTGGGCACGTCGTGCGGGTAATACGGCGCCTCCAGCTCCTCGACCATGCCCTCGGGATAGTTCTCGATCACCAGCCTGAGCGGCCGCAGCACGCACATCACGCGGGGGACCTGCGGGTTGAGGTCCTCGCGCTGGCAGTGATCGAGGAGGGCCACGTCCACCGTGCTGTTCGCCTTGGCGACGCCGATCCGCTCGCAGAAGTCGCGCAGCGCCGCGGGAGTGAAGCCGCGGCGCCGCAAGCCGGCGAGGGTCGGCAGGCGCGGATCGTCCCAGCCCGCAACCCGCTTGCGTTCGACCAGCTCGAGGAGCTTGCGCTTGCTCATCACCGTGTAGGTCAGGTTGAGGCGGGCGAACTCGGTCTGGCGCGGCGGGTCCGGAAACTCCAGAGTGTCGACCAGCCAATCGTAGATCGCGCGGTTGTTCTCGAACTCGAGAGTGCACAGCGAATGGGTTATGCCCTCGATGACGTCCGACAGGGGGTGGGCGAAGTCGTAGAGCGGGTAGATGCACCAGGCGTTGCCGCGGTGATAGTGGGCGGCGTGCTTGATGCGGTAGAAGAGCGGGTCGCGCATCTTCATGTTGGGCGAGGCCATGTCGATCTTGCCGCGGAGCACGTGCTCGCCGTCCGCGAACTCGCCGGCCCGCATGCGAGCGAAGAGGTCCAGGTTCTCGGCGACGCTGCGTTCGCGATAGGGGCTGTCGCGGCCGGGTTCGGTGAGCGTGCCGCGAGAGTCGCGGATCTCGTCCTCACTGAGGCTGCAGATGTAGGCCTTACCGCGGCGGATCAGTTCGACCGCCAGGTCGTAGAACCGTTCGAAGTGGTCGGAGGCGCGGAAGAAGTTTTGCCCCCAATCGAAGCCCAGCCACCGCACGCCGTCTTGGATGGCGATGACGAACTCCTCGTCCTCCGTCTCGGGGTTGGTGTCGTCGAGGCGCAGGTTGCAGGTTCCCCCGTACTCCTGCGCCAGGCCGAAGTTGAGGCAGATCGACTTGGCATGTCCGATATGGAGATAGCCGTTCGGCTCCGGAGGGAAGCGGGTCGCCACCCGCCCGCCGTGCCGGCCGGCCGCCCGGTCGCGGTCGATCAGATCGCGGATGAAGTCGCGCCCGGCGGCGGAGGTGGGTGGTTCCGTCATGGTGCCGTGAATACTATCCGAGGTCGAAGCCCCACCAGCGCGAGCCTTGCTGGTCGCCGGTCGCTAGCTGATCGTGGTCGACGTCGCCAGCGCCTCGGACGGGCCACGTCCGGGGAGGCCCCGGACTCCTTGGGTGGAGGGCCTGAGGCCCTCAGTTCGATCACCTCTCGGGAAAGCGATGAGGCGCAATCTAGCGCGCGGTCAGAGGGTCGAGAAGATCGAGGAGCGGCGCCAGGGGATCAAGAGGAGCAGGACGCCCAGGGTGATGGCAGCGTCGGCGATGTTGAAGATGCCGGTGCGGAGGGTGCCGACGCCGATGCTGACGAAGTCGACGACGGCGCCGTCGTGGAGCAGGCGGTCGATGAGGTTGCCCAGGCCGCCGCCGGTGAGGAGCGAGAGGGCCACGAGTTGGACGGGGTTGGCGCTGCGCAGGCGGAGGGTGAAGGCCAGGGTCAGGGCGAGCGCGCCGCCCACCAGCACCACGAAGAGCAGGTACCGCGCGGTGCCCGGGAGGCCCTCGCCCAGGCTGAGGAAGGCGCCGCGGTTCTGCGCCAGCTCGAAGCGGACGCAGTCGTCGAGCAGCGAGACCGGCGGCGAGGTGGCGAGCGAGGCGCGGGCCAGGGTCTTGGCGACCTGGTCACAACCGACGGAGCTGAGGAGGACGGCGGCGACCAGGGCCAGGCGGACGGCGCGGGTCATGGCGGCGGCTTCGCCTGGCGCCGGCCGCGGGTCTTCTTGCCGGCAGCCGCCGCCGAGAGGGAGGTCCGGAGGCTCGGTCGCGGCGTTCATTCGGATATCGGGAGATTCCGTGGCGGGGCTCATGGGGAGGTCGAGAGGCTCGGTTGCGGGCTCATGGCTGGCCCGTGCCCTCGGATGGCCCGGGCGCGGGCGGCGACGATGGTGGCGATGGCGGCGACCGCTGCCAGGGCCGCAGGCGGCCGAGCTCGGGGTCCCATCGCCAGGCTGGCTGCCGTCCGTGGAGATGGACGCCGCCCAGCCAGAGGTCGATGCCGCCGCGGATCGCGATCCAGTCCTCCTGGCCGGCAAGCACGCCGAGACCGGCGGCGGTGATGGCGACCAGCGGGTTGCGCGCGGCGCTGGACCAGGGTGCCGA
>DATNKH010000246.1:0-7737 GCA_035603475.1 Thermoanaerobaculia bacterium | reverse complement strand
CAGCCGCCGACCGGCGTCCCAATAGAATCGCGGCCCGGCGGCGGCGGCGCCGCCGCGCAGGCAGTCGAGCAGGCGACCGACGCAGCCGGGCAGCACCAGCACGTCCGGATTCATCAGCAGGATGAGCTCGGCGCGCGAGCTGGCCACGCCGAGGTTGACGCCCCCGGCATAGCCGAGATTGCGCCCCGGTTCCAGCAGCCGGACCCCGAGGCCGTGGAGGAGCTCCCGGCCGGCCGCATCGCTGCCGTTGTCGACCAGCAGCCATTCGACCTCGAGGCCGGCAGCCGCTCCCCGCCCGGCGCCGAGGTCCTGCCGCAGCGCGCCGATCGCCGCGGCGGCGAGGCGCGGCGTGTGATAGTGGACCAGCACCACCGCCAGGCTGCGGCCACGCATCGCCGGGTCCCGCCGGGCGAAAAGCGATCTACCGGCGCCCGGCGACTGCCGGGGTGGCCGATGCGGCCGGGGCCGATGCCGCCGGGGCAGGGGCCGGGGCCGCCCGGCCCGCGGGCTCCAGCCAGTGGTGCTCGAGAGTGACCATGCCGAAGGCGTAGCCCGGGCTGTGGACGCCGAAGGCGCGCCGGTAGATCCGCTGATCGTAGATGTGCAGTCCCACCTCGTCGAGCAGGAAGACGTAGAGCGTGAACTCTCCCTTGACCAGGGTCAATCGCGGCAGCACCACGCCGAGGCGATAGCGGGTCCCGCCGGTCATCGCCGGCCTGCCGTCGAGATGGGTGGCGAGAGAGCCCACCTCGAGGTCGTCGATCCGGTTGATGCCGATGCCGACGTGGAAGGCGAGGTCGGGGCGCCGGGACTCCCATTCGATCTCGAGCTCGAGATCGTCGCCGGGGGCGAACAGCGGCACCGCCCCCGCCGGCGCCTCGGCGCTGGCGCCGCCGCTGACCCGCACCCCGAGCAGGCGCGCCGGTCCGAGCGGCTGGTCAGCTGGCACGCCGTCCTCGCCGCCACCGCCGGGGCGAGCATCGGCACCGCCGGCAGCCCGATCGTCCTCGCCGGCGGCGTCTTCGGCGGCGGCACCGCTGCCGCTCGCCGCGGCGCCGGCCAGGCTCCTGCTCACCGCGGGAGCGCTCTTGGCCAGGAGGAAGTTCTCGTAGTCGCGCACCACCTCGGCGACCGGCCCGAGGGCCTCGGCCCGCCCCTGCCGCAGCCAGAGCGCCCGCTGACAGAAAGCCGAGACGTAGTACATGGCGTGGGAGCAGAAGAGCAGGGTGCCGCCCGCGCCGACGAATTGCAGCAGGCGATCCATGCACTTCTTCTGGAAGTAGCCGTCGCCCACCGACAGCGCCTCGTCGATGATCAGCACGTCCGGTTCCACCTGGATGGCGATCGAGAAGCCCAGGCGCATCGCCATGCCGGTCGAATAGACCTTCACCGGTTGATCGATGAAGTCCCCGAGCTCGCTCCAGGCGACGATGGAGGGGAGCTTCTGTTGCAGCTCCCGCTCGGAGAGGCCGAGCATGGCGGCGTTGAGCACGATGTTCTGGCGGCCGGTGAACTCGGGATGGAAGCCGGAGCCGAGCTCGAGGATGGACGCCACCTTCCCGCGCACGCGCAGGACGCCCGAGGTCGGGACGCCGATGCCGGCCAGCAGCTTGAGCAGCGTGCTCTTGCCGGCGCCGTTCTCGCCGATGATCGCCAGCCCTTCCCCCTTCGGCAGGCTGAAGCTGAGATCGGCGAGAGCGCGGAACTCGCGATGGCGCGGCCGCCGCAGCAGCGCCTCGCGCAAGCGGTCCCACGGCGACGCATACACCCTGTAGATCTTGGTCAGCTGCTCGACTTGAACCGCGGGCTCTGGCATTCGCGGAGATTGTATCGCTTGGTGCCTGGAGAAAGATGGGGCCGCCGGTCTGCTGCCCGGCGGCCCGAGATGTGAACGGACGCTTGGAAGGCCTTGGATCAGCGGCTCAGCGGGCGGCCCCCTGCACGTAGGCCGGGTCGCCCGTCGAGGTGGTGAGCACCTGCGCGGCGCTCAGCACCGTGCCGTTCTTCACCACCACCTGGACGGTGAACCCGCCGGTGACGCCGCCTGACGGCAGCGGGTGCTGGCTGGGCAGCAGACCCTTCACCTTGCCGGGCGGCAGGGTGAGGTTGCTCACGGTGCCGAGCACCGTGCCGTCGAGGCCGCGATACACGATGTCGTAGATGCCGGTGGCGGTCGTGCTGTTGTTGAACACCCAGATCGTCGCCAGGTGATTGGCGTCCTGCCGCAAGCCGACGAGATAGTGGGCCTGGCCGGCGATGGCCTGGTTGGCGTCGGAGAACGCCGCCATCGACTGGCCGTAGCGGTTGGCGGGCTGGGCGTTGTTGTAGCTCTCCGCCTGCACGATCGGGTAGACGCCGTTGGCGCCGGTGGAGGTGACGGTGATGACGCCGACGACGTTGCTGAGGTTCCACTTGCCGGCGATGGCGTTGCTGAGCCGCTGCGTGTCGCCGGGATTCAGGGTCAGCGCCACCGGCGCGGTGGTGGGCGCCGTGACGCCGGTGCGGGTGAAGGTGAGGCTCAGGCTCATCGCCTGCGTGCCGGTGTTCGCCAGCACCACGTCGGTCTGCCAGGAGCCGTTGGTGCTGAAGGCGCCGACGACGTACTGGACGGCGGCGCTGGTCGTGCCGGGGGTGACGAAGGACGGGTCGCCGGAGCCCATGCGAACGTTCTCGCCATAAGGGAAGGTGGTGGTGCCGCTCTTGTTCTCGATCGACACCATGTAGTCGGTGCCGGTCGTCAGGCCGAAGAGGTTGTGCACGTCGGCCTGCTGGAACTGGCGCTGCCCGAAGGGGCCGACGGTCAGGTCGCCGTTGGATTCGCCGATCTTGTTGCCCTGCATGTCGAACAGGCGGACATGGTAGGTCGTCGTCGTGGGGGTCGGATTGGTGATGCCGAAGTACGCCAGCTCGTCGCTGTTGTCGTTGAGCCCGGCCAGGTACTGGAAGGTGCTGGCGGGGGTCGAGCTCTTCGACGTCGCGGCGATCGGCACTGCCAGGCCGGGCACGGTCTGCCCGAACTGGCTGCCGTCGGTGCGCGTCACGGTGTTGAACGACGTCATGACCGGCAGCGGATCGGTGGACTTCACCGTCACCTTCACGAAGCCGGCGATGTTGTCGCGGCTGAAGACGCTCTGCAGGACGTCCGGGGCGTACATCGTGGCGCCCGGCGGGATGACCGCCGTCGCCTGGGGCGGATTCACGTCCACGGTGCCCCGCTTACGGAATTCCAACGTCACCGGCAGCGGGTTGGCGCCGGGGTTGTGCAGGTAGAGGTCGCAGGACTGCACCAGCGCGCCGCGGGTCGCGGCGACCCATGGAAGGACCACGGACTGGTTGGCCGGGGGGGGCGGCGGGGTGATCACCATCGCCTGGCTGCTCGTGCCGCTCGTATAGCCCGCGCCGCTGACGGCGAGGCCGAGGGTATAGACCTGCGCGGTGGACCAGCTGTGAGTCACGTTGATGCCGCTGCCGGTCGTGCCATCGCCGAAGTCCCAGGCATAGGTGGTGCCGCGCGCGTCGGCCGCGGTCAAGGTCACCGGCGCGCCGGCGACCGCGGTGCAACTGTTCGTGCCGCTGTTGCAGGCCGGGCTGACGAACGCGCCGCTGAGCGCCGGGATGGTGACGGGCTGCACCGTGACCGTCTGGGTCGCCTCGCTGATGCAGACGCCGCGCTGGCAGTTCGAGCCCGGCGCCGACACGTCGAGCTTGACCGTATAGGTGCCCGCCTGGGAGTAGACATGGCTGGCCTGCACGGTGGAGGCCCCGGTGGCGTCGTTGGGATCGCCGAAGAACCAGGTATAGGTCGTCGCGCCGGTCGAGGCGCTGCCGTCGAAGGCCACGCTGCCGCCGGCGAGCGGCGAGGTGGGCGAGAACGAGAAGGCGGCTTGCAGGGTGCCACCGCCGGTGGTGCCGGAGATCGTGATGCCGGCGCTGCCGGAGGCGCCGCTGCAGGCGGAGTTGCTGGCGCTGACCTGCCACGATCCTGCATTCGCCCAGGTGACGGCGATCGAGGAGCTGGTCGAGCTGCCGGAGCCGCCGCCGCCGACGTTCCAGGTCCAGCCGCTGGCGGCCGGCGTGCAGTTGCTGGCGAAGGCGCTGAAGGTGTAGGCAGTGCCGGTCGCTCCCGAGCTGCTGCCGCTGACCGAGATCGACGGCGGCGAGGCGGGCTCAATGAAGATGCCCTGGCCGAAGGCGTAAGTGGCCGACTGGCCGCCGCGGTTCACCCGCAGGGCGGGCTTGTAGGACGTCGAGGTGGTGTAGGTGTGCTGCGTCACCGGCGAGGTGTGGCCGGCGTCGGAGAAGGTGCCGGTGCCATTCCAGTCATAGTCCCAGGTCGTCGGCGATCCGGTCGAGAGGTCGGCGAAGGTGACCGGGATGTTGACGGTGCCGGTGCAGGGGAATCCGGAGCAGCCAGGCACGAAGAGTGCCACCAGCGGCGTGACCTGGATGACGTTGACGCTCAGCGGCGTGCTGGTGGCCGGTCCCATGTTGACGCAATTCCGCACCTGCACGGTCACCGTGTACATCCCGACCGAGGTATAGGTGTGGATGGGGGAAGGCCCGGCAATCGGGTCGGTTGACCAGCCGACATAGCCATCGCCGTTCGGGCCGCCGCCGGCATTGTCGCCGAAGTTCCAGTTCCATTCCGTGGCGCCGGCGGCGACGACGTTGAACTGCACCGTGCCGGAGGTGAAGGGCGTATTGGTGGGAGCGAAGGTGCCGCTCGCAGCCAGCGTCGGCAGGGCGGCGAGCGTGAAGCTCCGCGACAGCATTGCCGGAGGCGGCGTGCCATTGCTGACGGTCACCGTGGCGGTGTAAGTATCGGCTGCGGCCATCGCAGAGTTCCAGGAGAACGGATTGGTCGTCCAGGGGCCGCCGATCACCGCCTGGTTGCTGCTATTGACGATGTTCGAGCTGTAGGCGAGCGGCGCCTGGCCGGTGGCGTTGGCCGTGAGGGTCACCGCTTGGCACTGCAGGGGGTTGGCCGGGCTGACCGAGATGCTCGCGATCTGCGCTGCCGGGTTCGTCAGGGTCACGCTCTGCGTCTTGGTGTTCGAGCCCACGGTGTTCGTGACCTTGAGACTGACCGTCTCGTCGAAGGGGTAGGTGGCTTGCGCGGGGAAGGTCACGGTCGGATTCGGCAAGCTCGAGGTTGCGGGCGATCCATCCGCGAAGGTCCAGCTGTACGAGAGCTGGCCGCCGGTCGAGGAGCTGGCATCGAAGCTCACCGGAGTGCCCGGATAGACCGGCGCCGGGGATGCCGGGCTCCAGGTGAAGTTGGCGGTCGGCGCGGTCGTGGCGATCCACTGGTGAATGTCGAACAGGATGAAGCCGGCGCGGTAGAAGTAGGAGCCGTTGAACTTGCCCATCAGGGGCGCGAAGCGGTTGAACCCGGTGGGATTGCCGGAGTAGTACCAGCTCCAGTAGCCGTTCGGCGGCGAGATGTCGCGCGGCGCGCTCGGGTTGCTGACGTCGAGCAGCCATTCCTCCTGCGTCGCCTCGTTGCAGACCCCGCCTCTGCCCAGGTAGAGGAAGGGCGTGCCGTTGCTGGTGGAATAGGTCAGGTACATCGCCTCGGGGGCGATCTCCTGGTAGGTGACCTGGCTCACCAGGGTTCCCAGCCCGGTGCAGGCGCCGCGGCTGGCGCAGGTGACGTCGTAGATGAAGAGAGTGTCGCTCGTCTGGCCTGCGTTCGCCACGCGCGTCGCGACGTAGTAGCTGCCGGCGGCGCTCTTCCACATGGCCACCGGAAAGGCCGAGCCGTTCAGGCCGGATGCCTCGAGCTGCGGCGACAGGGGGTTGGAGACGTTGTAGACCGCCAGGCCGTTGGACCCGGTCACCGCCAGGAGGTTGTCCACTCCGGCGAGGTAAACTGCGGATCCCGAAATGACCGAGCCGAGATCGACTCCCGGGCACTTCCCCGGGGATGCCAGGTTCTCTATGCAGGCGCTGCTGCTCAGCACCGCCTTGTCCATGTTGAAGAGGTAGACAGCCGTGGGATACGAGGTTGCGGCAAAGAGGTAGTGGGTGCCGGCGATGGTGGTGGCGTAAACCTGCAACGCCCCGTCGACCTGGCCCTGGTAGGCCACCCGTGGCTTCGACTTGGTGCTGGTGTCGACGATGGCCAACCCGATGTTGCCATACAGGGCGCCGAGGCCCGCCATGGTGTCCACCCCGGGCGGCGCGCTGACGGTGCCGATCGGGTAGTAGATCTCGCCGTTGATGGGGAAGAAGGGAAAGTCCGCGGGGCCCAATTTCCCCACCATCGTCGGATTGGCCGGGGTGCTCCGGGTGTCCCAGATCTGCAGGCCATACCCCATGCCCATGAACGCATAACCGTTCTGGATGTCGATCGCCGTCCAGAAGTTGGCGCTGGCATACGGGGTCGTGAACTCGTAGAAGGCGGTGGAATCACGAGCCGCCGGCAGCGGAGTGCACGCCGGGTCCGCCGGCACGAGCTCACCCCCGCCCCAGGTGCTCTGGGGCGCCGGCCAGGCCGGAGTGCCGCAGGGCAGGTAGTTGCAATGTCCCTGGCAGGTGTTGCCGCAGACTTGCTGGGCGGCGGCGGGCGCCGCGGCGAGCAGCAGCGTTGCCAGCACTGCAGCCAGGGCCGGCAGGAACAGGTAGCCCGAAGCGAGACGAGGAAGGGAAAGGCGCTGTCTGCTCACGGAGGTACTCCTCTCAATCGCTTCTCACCGCTACCGGCGCCGGCGCTCCGCGGAGCAACCGATGACGCGCCAACGTCGTCACCTGCCGCTCTCGGGCGCACAGAAGCTCGTCATGGAACGTTACGCACCTACCAACCCTGGCAGGGCGCTTCACCCCCACCTGCTTCCCGGTGGACTCTTCCAATCTGACTCCGCCCCTCGTGCGGCTGGGGCCAGGTTGCGAGAGTCCGGAACGACCGGTGGGTCCGGCCCCTGCGTCAGGGACCGGACCCACCGAAGGCCGAGGATTAGGGGACGAAGTGGCTCGGGGCGCAGGCGCTGTCGAGCTGGATCGCGTCGAGACCGACCGCGAAGTGACCGTTCGACGCCAGCGTCGAGATCACCCACGCCTGCTCGTCCGTGAGCATGTTCGGAGGAGTCGACGGCTGGGTAACGCCGACGATTCCGCCGGGCGGGGTGTTGAGATCCAGGTAGATCCAACCGAAGTTGGAGTTGACGGGCAGGGTGGAGCCGCCAACCTGGACGCGCTGCGTCTCTGCCGGGCAGACATCCGTGGTGATGCTGAAGCAGGGAGAGTGGGTGCACTGGGAAGCCGTCTGCGGGTGCTCCTGCTCGTCGAACACCAGGACGCCCTCCTGGCCGAGCGGGAACCAGCTCGGGTTGCCGGCGCCAGCCGGGCAGGAGAAGAACTGCTGATCGGTCTTCGAGTCGCGCCAGCACAGGAGGCTAGTGCCGGCCGAGAACGGTCCGCCGTTGAGGTAGCGGGTGGCGAACGTCGTCGCGAGCGGCTCGCGGTTGTCGACCGCATTGAAGGAGGCGGGCTTGTCGAGGCGGCCATAGAAGGTGTAGCGGCCGGCGGTCGAGGTCGCCGGGTTGGTGGCGCTGGCCTCGATGTGCACCAGGTCGCCGCCCTCGGCGAAGTTCTGCACGCTGTTGATGATGAACCAGTCGCCCCAGAGGACGTTCTGGTTGGTGGCGGAGCCGGTGCCGCCGGCCGCGAAGTAGTTGGGGGCATCCTGTGGCAGCAGGGTGCAGTTGTTCACCGTGTCCACCGTGATGTAGCCGCGGG
>DATNKH010000245.1:0-4495 GCA_035603475.1 Thermoanaerobaculia bacterium | reverse complement strand
GAAGCCGCGCCGCGCCCCCATGACCGCGTGTTGCACCCAAAGAGCCGCGCCGAGGGCGGTGCCGGCATCGCCGGCGGCGGCCTGGATGTAGACCTCTTCGACGCCGGCGCGCTCGAACAGTTTGCCGTTGGCGAGCGAGTTCATGGCGCAGCCACCGGCGAGCGCCAGCCGCGTCAGGCCGGTGCGGCGGATCAAGGCGCGCACCAGCGCGAAGAATCGCTCCTCGTAGACCCGCTGTAGCGAGGCGGCCACGTCCTGGTGTCGCCGCGTCAGCTCCTCGTCCGGGCGGCGCGCCGGCCCGAGCAGCCGCTCGAGCGCCGGGGTGAACAGCGGTGCCAGCGCCGGCGCGCCGTCGTTCCAGGTCATATCGACCCCCTCCGCGAGGTGGCGGAAGTAGCGCAGGTCGAGGCGGAAGGTGCCGTCGGGCAGGCCGGGGACCAGCTGGTGGAGAAGGGGCGCGAAGACCGGCTCGCCATAGGCAGCCAGCCCCATGACCTTGTATTCGTCGCCGAAGGCCGGGAACCCGAGATACTGGGTGACGGCAGTGTAGAGCTGGCCGAGCGAGTGCGGAAAATGGACCCGCTGAAGCACCTCGACAGAGTTGCCCCGCCCTACCGCGAGCATGCAGGAGACGAAATCGCCGAAGCCGTCGACCGAGAGACAGGCCGCCTCCTCGAACGGCGAGCAGAAGAACGCCGAGGCGATGTGCGCCAGGTGGTGCTCGACCGCGTATAGGCGCGGCACGGGCGTCCGGCCGTGGCCGAACGCCGCGGCGATGCGCTGCTCGAGCGAGGCCACCTGCGCCAGGTTGCGCAGCCGCGACGCGGCCCGCCGCAGGCTACGGGGGTGCGACAGCGCGAGCGCCGCCTTGCGCATGAGGTAGGCGCGCGGCTGGCGCGACACGGCGAGTGCCGCGACCTCGCCGAGATCGCCGCCCAGCTCCGAGAGGCAGTAGGCCATCGCCTGCTCCGGGAAGCCGGCCCAGTGCTTGATCCGGCGGAAGCGCTCCTCCTCGACGCCGGCCACGAACGCGCCGCCGGAGACCGCCGCGGCCGCGGCGTCGGCGTGGAAGGCGGAGAGGCCGAGGATCTTGCTCATGCCGCCGCGGTCGCTCTCGGCGCCGCCGGGCCATCGCCGCGCTCGACCTTGCGTGCCATGAGCGTGATGAAGCGCTCGCGCCGGGTGATCCGCAACACGGCGAGCTGAAAGCCGGCCGCGCGCACCAGCCGCGTCGCCGACTGGACGGAATGGTGCGCCAGGTGGATCGGGAGCTGGAGATAGTCCAGGAAGGGTGACGAGGGGAGCTCCTCGATCGGGAGCCAGGGGTAGATCGTGGGGAAGGTCATCAGGAGCAGACCCTCGGGTCGAAGCAGGCGATGGATCTGCAGGAGGGCGCTCAGAGGATCGGGAAGATGCTCGAACACATGCTCGAGGCGCACGCAGTCGAAGCATGCAGGTTCGAGGTTCGAGATGCCGCCGGCGGGGATCACCTGGATGCCGCGGAGCGCGAGCTCCTGGCCGCGAGCGGCATTGGCCGCGATATCGTACCCGGTCAACCGGGAGTAGCCGAGCTGGTGCATGGCGAGCAGCCACGATCCGGTGCCATAGCCGTAGTCCAGGATCCGCGAGCTCGGCGGCATCGCCAGCGGCATGCCGAGCGTCAAGGTGACGGTCTTGCGCGCCAGCACCTCGGCCAGGATCGCCAGGATGGAACGCGCCCGGTTCGCTGCCGTAGGATCTTGGAGGGGAAGGTAGCGGAGCCTGGCCAGCTTGAATTTGATGGAGCCCGCTTCGAGGGTCGGATGGTTCCCTGGGGCCTGGTAGTACGCGTACTCGCCGGTGTACAAGCACGCCATCACCTCTGCCGGCGGAACCGGATGCACGAAGCCCATCTGGCATCTCGTGCATACCCGGAACTCGTAGCGCCAGCTCGCGGTCTGAACCTCGCGGCGGTAGCTGGCCTCGCGCCGCAGGACCACCCGGCTGCCGGCGAGCGAGCAATCCGGATCGGTGCAGGACCGATGAGCGGGGAGTCCGCTCATACTTCGCGAGTCTCCGTTTGCCCGGGCAGTGACGATTCGCGGAGCAGCTCGTCGAGCCGCACGTCCACCACCAGGCGGAACCAGAACGCTTGCAGGAAATGGAAGATGAAGCCGTTCTTGCCGTCGAGGACGCCGAGCAGCAGGAAATACCGCCAGCCGAAGTAGAGCGCGGGCCGGACGAAGAGCGGCAGGCGGTAGTAGCGGCTCTTCAGCCACAGCGTCCGCTCGTCGGCAGTGCCGAACAGCCGGGGGGTGAGCTTCCAGGGGATGCGCCGGCGGCGGCGCTCGAGCTCCTCGCGGGCGAACGCCTCGGCGTAGCGCAGGTGCTTCTGCAGATAGAACAGGATCGCGTCTTCCTTCTTGTTCCACTCCTCGAGCGGCGCCCGCAGGCGGCCGACCCGGCCGGGGACGTAGACCCGGGTGTCCTGCTCCAGCGGATCGAGCTGGCCGCGGGCACGCCGGAAAAGCTTCAGCAGGCGTTTGCCGCCGTAACCACCGAAGCGGATCCACTGGCCGCGGAAGATCTGCTTGCGGCGGATGTAGAAGCCGTCCTCGGCGATCTCGGCCCGGGCTAGCAGCGCGGCGATCTCCGCCCGCAGCTCCGTTGGCACAGCCTGGTCCGCCTCGAGGATCAGCACCCAGTCGTTGCGGATCGGCAGGTGGTCGAGCCCCCATTGGAAGATCCAGGGGATGATCCGTGTGTCGTCGTAGGGCAGCTCGTGCACCTCGTCGACGAAGCGGCGTGCGATCTCCCGCGTGCGGTCGGCGCTCTCGGAGTCGACGACGAAGATCTGATCGGCGAAGCCGTGGACGCTCGCCAGGCAGCGTTCGAGGTTCAGCTCCTCATTGCGGGTGACGACGAGGACGGTCAGCGGCGCCGCCCGCGGGTCCGGTGAAGTCACCGCGCAGAGCCTCCCGCGACCCGCTCCGCTGCGTCGAGGAGATGGCGCCAACTCGCCGCGTAGTCCCAGCGCGCGAGCACCTCTTGGCTGGCCGCCGCCACTGCCTGCCGGTCGAGCGCCAGGGCCTGGCCGATCCGGTGCCTGAGCTCGGCGGCGTCGCCGGCAGGGTACTGCCAACCGTTGGCTCCGGCTGTCACCAGGTCGTAGGCGGCGCCCACCCGCGTCGAGGCGACCACCGGCAGGCCGCAGGCGAGGGCCTCGGCCACGGAGACCCCCCAACGCTCGTCGCTCGCCGCGTGGACGAAGAGATCGGCCGCGGCATAGAGGGCAGGCAGCTCGGCATAGGGGACATAGCCCAGGAATCGCGCCCGGCCTGGGGCCAGCTCGGCCGCCAGCCGCTCGAGCTCGACGCGCAGCGGGCCGTCGCCTGCGATCAGCAGCCGAACGGCGGCCGGCAGGTGGGGCAGGGCGCGCAGCAGGTCCCGGGGCGCCTCGCGCGGATGAAGCTTGGCGACGGTGAGCACCGCCTGCTCCTGGGGAGAGACGCCGAGGCGCGCCCGCACCGCCGCCCGCTCCTCCGGCGAGAGGCGGGAGCGCGTGCGGAAGCCTTCGACGTCGACCGCGTAGGGGAAGAGGCCCTGACGACCGGCTGGTACGCCGCAGGCGCCGAGATACTCGAGGGTCTGACTGCCCACCCCCAGGAAGAGGTCGTAGAGTCGCAGCAGCAGCACGGAGTAGAGCAGGCGCTTGCCCCTTGGCCGCGGTCGTCTCTCCGGTGCGCCCGCCGTCGGCCCGTCTGGCCAGACGACCGAGTCCAGGCGGAGGGCGGTGGCGACCCCCGATCGCCGCGCCCGGGCTGTTGCGAGCAGGTACTCCATCCGGGTGTAGCCGTTGGCTATCAGCAGGTCGCAGGTCTCGTGGCGCAGCCGGCGCGACAGCCACTGAAGCCGGCCGCGGGCCGGCGCGACCTCGTACGGATAGCCGCCGAGGAGATCGATCCCCCACGAGACCGCGCGCCCCAGCTCGGGGTCGAACGCCGGGCCGGCTGGCCCGTCCGGACCGGTGCCGGTGAACAGCACCCGCAGCTCGTGCCGCGTGTCACGCGCCGCGAAGCGGAAGAAAGGCGCCTCGAACTGGGTGGGGCGCTCGACCAGGAAGGCAAGCCTCAACGCGCGCCCGCCCCCCGGCGCGTTGCGTCCAGGATCTTCAGGTACTCGTCTTCCATCTGGCGCGCGACAGTGCCCCAGTCGAACCGGTTGGTCGCGACTTCCACTCCGCGCCGGCCCATGGCCCGCCGCCCTTCGGCATCGGTCAGCAGGCCGCGCAGGGCTGCCGCCAGGGCCACCGGGTCGCCCGCGGCCACCACTCCGGCGCCAACCTCGTGCACCACCTCGGCGAGCCCCACCTCGGGGGTAACGACGACCGGCAGCCCGGCCGCCATGGCTTCGAGCACGACGTTGCCGAAGTTCTCGGAGAAGGAAGGCAGGATCAGGACGTCGGTGTGGTGCAATAGGGCTGCCTTGTCGGCACCGTGGACGGGTCCGACGTAGA
>DATNKH010000244.1:0-7798 GCA_035603475.1 Thermoanaerobaculia bacterium | reverse complement strand
GACGGCCAGGCGGCGGCTGCTGCCGCGGCGGCAGAGAAGGGCGCGGCGACACCTCCGGCGGCAGGGTCGCCGGCCGCCGCCTCGGCGACGGCTCCAACACCGCAGGTCTCGCCGGGTGCGACCGTCGGACGCAGTTACCTGGTCTTCATCGACGACGGCTTCGCGGTGGCGGCCAGGCGCAATGCGGCCCTGAAGCGTCTGCGGGAGGAGCTGCGGCGGCTGGGCCCCGGAGACCAGATGGCAGTGATCGTCTTCGACGGCGCCAAGCTCGAGGTGCTGAGCGGCTGGACCGGCGACCCGGCGGCGCTGTCGGCGGCATTGGTGCGTGCGGAGGCGCATCGGCCGCGCGGCAATCAACTACTAGCCCAGCACCGGTCGATCCAGGCCGACGAGGCGGCCGTCAAGAGCGGCGGTCTGGAGCCCGACGTGAAGGAGGCGATCCTCGCCGAGTTGGCGGGAAGAGTGAGCCCCGAGGCCGTGACCCAGCTCAACCGCTCGGCGGCGGCCGCCGCGGCGGCGTTGCGCGGCTTCGAGCAACCGGCAGGCCGGCGCATCATGCTGCTGCTGTCGGCCGGCTGGTCGATCCCCGCCGGCCGCAACTTCTACGGTCCGCTGCTCGACGCGGCGAACCAGCTCGGGTACACGCTGTACCCGGTGGACGTGGCGACCGGCGAGATCGAGGCGGTCCAGCTGTTCGACGGCCTGGTACGGAGCACCGGCGGGCACGCCCTGAGCGGCGGCGGCTCGCCGGTGCTGAGCGACATCGCAGAGGAGACGGGATCCTATTACTGGCTGGGCTTCGCTCCCTCGTGGAGCGCGGACAACCGGCGGCATGCCATCGAGGTGCGGGTGCGGCAGCCGGGGCTCGACGTGCGGTCGCGGCAGTCGTTCTCGGACCTGTCGCGCCACGCGACCCTCGTCATGAAGGCCGAGAGTGTGCTGTTCTTCGGAGGGTCGAGCCTGGCGCCCGGTCCTGGCGAGCCGCGGCTGCGGGTCGAGGCCGGCCAGCCGCGGGCCAGTGGCCGCGGCGAGGTGGATTTCCCCGTCACGCTGCTCTTGCCGGTGAGCGCCCTCGCCATCACAGCGGAGGGCAGCGGCTTCGTCGCCGAGGTGCCGCTGCTCGTCGCCACGCTCGACAAGCAAGGCGGCCGCGCCGAGCTGCCGGGCAGCGTCCTGCATCTTCGCTTCGCAGCGCTGCCCGCTGCGCAGGCCGTGGCGCGATTCCGCACCTCGCTCAAGCTGCGGCGCATCGAGCAGCGCCTGGTGTTCGCGGTGCCGGACGCGCAGAGCGGCGGCGTCCTCACCACCGACCTCGACGTCCACCCGCCGTCCTGATCCGGCGCTCGGGCCGCGGCCGACGGGCGGCGGTGGGCAGGCCCCCGCGGGGGGGTCCCGCTACTGGAAGTAGCCGTTCACGTCGAGAACGAATTGAACGGTGCCGAGCGTGCTGGCCAGCACGGCGATGCTGCCGGAGCCCTCGCTGCTCAGCCGCAGGATGGCGTTGTTTGCGATCGTCTGGCCGGCCACGAAATTGATCATGCTGGTTCCGCTCGCCTGTTGATCGGTCGCCGTGACGGCCAGATAACCCGCGTGTGCCGGTTGGGTCACAGTGACGTTGACTGAGAGCGACTTGGCGGTGGCCGGGATGCCGCAGGTGCCGGCCAGCGCGAAGGTGCGGTCCTGTCCCGGCTGCAGGATGGGGCCGCCATTGGGACCGGCCGGCCAGCGTGTATCGACCAGCCGGCAGGGCGGCACCGTGTAGTAGCGCGTATTCTGCGGCAGCCCGATCGAGCAGTAGCCGCCGCTGGCGTTGACCCAGTCCTCTTGCAGCAGGAAGTTGCGCGGGCCGAGCTGGACGTTGGCGATGGAGCCGTTGGCGGTGCCGTAGAGGTTGGAGCCGAAGTTGAAACTGCAGAGATCGCCGACCTCGTTGCCGCCGCTGTCGTACCAGGCGTCGCCGTTGGGATCGGTGACCGCTTCGTCCAGCTCGTGCGTCATGATCGAGGCCATGCCGTCGGCGCCTTCGTTGCCGTTCGGGTCGTTGCCGGGCGAGCCCTCGCAGCCAGACGGGCACGCCAGGGTGTTGCCGACGAAGGCATACTGGCTGGACACGCTGTTGAACGTCGCCGAGGAGTGCCAGCCGCAATAGGCGGTGCAGAAGCCGGTGATCTCCGCGACGTCGGCCGAGGTGAGGACGAAGTAGACGCCGTTGGCATCGAGCGGCAGGGAGCCGTTGGCGATCGCGGTCGCCACGATGGCGTAGATCGAGTTGTCGTCGAGCGCGGTGCCGAGCGAGTAGTTGTCGAACACCGCGCCGCCGAAGGTGACGGAGTTGCTGACGAAGCGGTTCGAGCCGTCGTAATAGGTGGAGTTGATGCTGAAGTAGGGGCTGCCTCCCAGGCTCTTGGCCCAGTCCGCGAGGATCGTGGTCGCCGAGTTCGCAGCCCAGTTGCCGTACCAGATGAAGTAGACATGGGTGGTGCCGAGCATCACCGCGCCGCCATGGTACGAGATGCCGTTGCTGGACGCGGTCGCGCCAGGGAGCCGGATCGCCGGCGCGTCCAGCCGGTAGACCCCGCGTCCCTTGCCGTCAGGAACCCAGGCGCCGGCGGCGCCGTGGCCGCCCGGAGCCGGCCGCGCGCCCCACGGGGCGGAGGAGCCGGGGGAGACGGAAGGGGCGGGAACGGCTGGCGAGACGAGGGGCGAGGCGGGAGTGGCGGACGACCCGGATGCGGTGGTCACGGTGGCCGCCCGTGCCGCGGCCGTGGGCGGGAACCCTATGGCAAGGCACCCGAGTCCGACCGCCACGACGAGAACGTGCCTGTGCATCGTCAATCTCCTACGGCAGCGGTCTTCAGCGACCGCGCCCCTGCACCGTCGCCCGGACGAGCGCGACCCGTTGATCCTCTACCCCATCGCGTGGGATTCAGGTGGGCGCTAGCATATACTCATTTAGAGCCATAGGTCTATAGGTAGGCGCGCCGCCGGGCGGAGACAGGCCGCCGAGGCTGGCGCGGGGGAGCGGCGCCGCACCAGCGGCCGCCCAGGATGTCGAGAGGGCCGCCGAGAGGGCCGCGAGCGGCGTGGGTCATCATCGAGGAAACCAGCTGTTGTAAACTGGCAAGGGTAGGTCTTGCCCCCAAGCGGGAGTAACTCAGGGGTAGAGTCACAGCCTTCCAAGCTGTTGGTCGCGGGTTCGAATCCCGTCTCCCGCTCCAAGAATCAACAACTTAGCTCCTTAAGCCGCCGCTGAACTTGGCAGCTTGGCACTTATTCGGCACTCTTGTGCCATGGCAATGATCCGTGGGTGCGCAAGGGTTCTGGTGGGCGGAAGCGGTGGCAGTGGCGGGTCATATCGGGAACGCCTGCGCAGCCCCTGGACGGTCAACCGTTACCTCAATGCACTCTCCTCGGTCTTTACCTGGGCCCTGCAGCCCTGGCCGACCGCCACCCGGTGCGGGAGGTGCAACGGCCGAAGAGCCGGCCGGCCGGGTACGCTGGCTGTCTCGTCCGGTAGACGGAGAATCCTCGGAGTTCGTGCGCTTGCTCGCTGCCGAGCGTCGAAGAGCGCGATCCTCTTCGACCTCGTCATGCTGTTGCTCTCGACCGGGTGCCGGCTGAACGAAATCCTGCATATCCGGCGGCAGGATGTTCGCCTGGCGGAGGGAGTTTCTCGATTCCGGCTCCGAGTGCGAAAAATGAAGGGGCGCGGTTCGTACCTCTCGAAGGGCTCGGTCTCGAGATCGCCAAAGCCCGCCTCGCGAGCCTGAGGCCCGGCAACGAGCATCTCTTCCCCGGGGCCGGCGAGACGGCGGCTGCCGAAGCATGCATGGACGAACGCGCGGCGGCAGGCGCGCATCCGAGACTTTCGGCTGCACGACCTTCGTCACACGCTCGGCTCCTATCTCGGCATGATGGGCAAGTAGCTCCCGGAGATCATGCAGGCGCTCGGCCACAAGAGCGCCGCCGTGGCGCTTCGCTACAGCCACCTCTAGAGCCATCGTTTTGCACGGCTGACGCGAGCAACCCCGAGGCCGTGAATGAGAGAACTGCGGCCGCTCTGGCGAGTGTCACCTTCATAGGACCGGGTGGTCACCTTCGTCGGGATCCGCATCGCCGTGATTTTCAGCCTCGCGCCGCTCGCGGCTTCGGAGATCCTCCTGTAGGAGGAGCAAGCCGATCAGCGCTCCAAACCCTCCAGTGAGCACCAGGTAGGCGAGAGTCAGCGCCAGCCTGCTGAGTGCCAGTGGTCGACTGCCCCAGCAAGATTCAATGGCCTTGGGGTTCAGGGAGAGCCTCGCAATGCACTCGCCGTCGCTGATCGCCGGCGGGCAACCGAGGCAAGTGGCACTTCGGGACAGGGCGAGGATGATCGGAACGCTACGCGCGCCGCCCTCGATAGGCACCCGCACCACGAGGAGCGTATAGAGGACGATAAGGATCAGAAGCCCAACCAGCAGGGTGGCGAGGCTCCTGAAGAATCGCTGGCGAACGCCGAGCTGACTCAGGGTCTCGCCCGAGTAGAACTGGACCGCTACCGCAACTAAACCCATGAGAAAGGCCGAGATGGGGATCATTGACCTCTGTAAGGTCTCCGGGAAGAGGCTCAGCAGAGCTTCGAAGCCTGGCACCTGAAGCTTTCCCAGGAACGGCGCGACGCCGACACCAACGCCGACGCCAAAGCCGAGAATGTAACGTACGAGTCGTCGGGCAAGCCCGGTAGGGGCAGATGGAGCCGCGCTAGGGGTCATCGCTGACGCAGTTGCTGTTAGAGGCGCTCCGCCGCTGACAGGAGCCGAGATCGAGGTTGCAAATGAGGAGTGCCTGCGAGTCGTCGACAAGGTCGAGAGCGCAGTCCCGGCCGTGGCCTGAGGGAGTCCAGCCACAGTCGATTACGAGGCGACCGTCCCTCTCAACCTTGTAGACATAGAGACCACGGTAAACGTTGGGAAGCTTACCATTGGTCACGAGCCGGCTGGGGTCAGCGCTGTAGCTCTTTGGGTGGAGAGAGAAGGCAGCATGCTCGACCGGGGAGCTGCGGATGCAGAGATCAACGACCAGGTCGTTACTCTCCGCCAGCTTGCGCAGCCTAGAGAGCAAGTTGATGATCCCGTCGAATGCCAATGATGCCTTCTGGCGGGGAACCGTTGACGGGCCACTCACCGAAGGGACCTGAGCCGGCGACACGGCGTGCCTCCAGCCGGCGAAGACCGCCGACGTCGCCGGCGGTGCTATCGACCAGGTCGGACGGCGAGAGTCCGTTTGCTGCGGCGCCAAATTCCTATCGCCCAGCTGAGTGCGAGCGATTAGGAAATGATCTTTGACGGAGTCGCGCAAGGCCGTGAGCTCCGGGTAGTTGAGGACATTGAGCAATGAGCCCTCGGCGCTTCCGAGCAGTTCAAAGACGGGGGCCGCGGGTAGAGCCTCCCCGCTGGGGAGGACAGGAAGGTGTGCGAGGCCGTCGTTGAACGAAGTCTCGATGTGCGGCAGATTAGACACAAGGGCTCTCGTCAGGTCGTCGCGCCGTGCCTCAAAGGAGCGCTGCTGGTCCCGCCGTGCATCAAAGGAGGGCTGCTGTACGCTCCGGCGAGTTGGTGCAGGACAAGGGGGTGCAAGATCGTAACAGCGAGTAAACGCCACCGTTACTCTTCTCCCGACTTCATTCTCATCAAGTGTGAACGTCATGCCGCAATCTTTCACGACACCTGGGCCCCACCTACGAAGGCACGCCCCTCCAAAGTGATACCCGTGGTCATCATAATAATATAGACCACTCTCGTCATCCCTGGCGCCGCAGATGACATCTGAGTGGTAACTATATCTTCCATTGTCATCCATCACGAGGCAGTCATTGGCCACTGTCACGGTTCCATCGGAGTGCTGAATGTAGAGGAGATTCCATGTTGTCGATTGTGCATGACTTTGAGAGGTGCCCGCAGTCACCATCAATGCCATTAAGGTCGACAAACAGAGCTTGCGCGCTGCTCTCATGAGGCCTCCATGTTACCGGACGACCGTTCTTCCGATGGCAACGCTGCCGGCCCTGGAGCGACTGCGTCGAAAGGCGGCAAGGTTCGGCCGGCAGCGACGATCAGGAGCGATAGGCACGCGGTCTGCAGGTCTATAGGAGTGCAGGCGTTTGAGGCGGTCCGCGTTCCTACTCTGGGTCGAATCCAACCCGCAATTTCGAGTGATCGTACGCCTGCTCGCAGGAGGCGTCAAATACAGTAATGGCTATGGGCGGATTGGCGAGGTGAGCCCATGTCCTCCCAGCTCAGTCTAGCCGGAGCACTCACTCTCCCGTTCGAGCAGTTTCAGGGGGGCACGTCACTGGCACTCAGCAGGCTGGCGCTGACTCTCGCCTACCTGGTGCTCACTGGAGGGTTTGGAGCGCTGATCGGCTTGCTCCTCCTACAGGAGGATCTCCGAAGCCGCGAGCGGCGCGAGGCTGAAAATCACGGGATGCGGATCCCGACGGACATCGGGCGTTGTAATCGTCGCGCCAGGCTTCGATGTGAGCTCGGGCGTCGCCCAGGCACGTCAGTCTCGTCGTAACGGACTCAGGTCCTGTTGCGTTGCCCGCAGAGTTACGGCCGTACGGGCGGCACTTCGGAGTCTTGCCCCGGGCGCTTCTCGCTTGCAGGTATCGCCTCAAAGCGCCTATAGTCTTCTGCATCGCACTCAAGATGGCACGTGGGGGCCTTACATGATCGCCGGACCCTCAGAGATCCGCTTCAGGTCGCCGCAGGAGAAGTACGAACTCTACAATTTCTTTCGCCAAGCGACGCTCGACCGTCTGGTCGAGATGCTGCTGTCACCCGAGCCGCAACCGGTGGTCCTGCTCTCCGGAGAGGAGGGCAGCGGACGCGGCTACCTGCTAGAGGCGGCGGTTTATCGCTCTAGGCGCGCCGCCGATGCCTTGCTTCTCCAGCTCGACCTCGCGGGCTACGAGGAGGGCGATGAGGGGCTGGTGCGATTCCTCAATCACCAGGTCTCTCGCCTGCGCGAACTGAGCGAAAAGGCCCGTCGGGAACGGGGTGAGCAGGTGCGCTCGCTGCTGCACGGGATCGAGAAGTCCTTTCCGGCCGCGGTTCTCATCTCCCTGCTACTGCGCCTAGAGGAGCCACTCCAGGCGCTTCGTGCCCTCTTCCCGCCAACCTTCGACGACCTCCCGGGCCCGCGCCGTGACCCGCGCGACAGCCTCCGTCTGCTGCTCGAGCATCTTTCCAGTGAGCGGCGGCTAGTTCTCCATGTCGAAGCCAGCTCGCCTCTCGACGACGTCACACGCGAGCAGCTTCTCAGGGCGGCCCGGCGCAATCCCCGGATGGTTCTCGTCTTCTCGTGCCACCCCAGGGACGACAGCGATCGCGTGGCGCCTCGAGCGCACGCTCGCGAGCGCCTTGAGCTTGCCCCCCTTACCTCCTCCGAGCTTCGCTCCGCGATCGAGCTGGCTTTCGCGCCCTGCGACTTTCCGGACGAGCTTTATGACGCGCTTGTCCGCTTCAGCCGCGGCCGGCCGGCCCGCCTGGCGGTCAAGATGTATGACCTGGTGCGCCACGAGATCCTCCTCACCGATCCAGCAGGCGTCTGGCGACTCGGCGAATCGGGTATTGCGTCCGAACTCGCCGCGGCCCAGCTCGCCCCCGCCTTCCTCAATCTGCATATTCCGGTCGAAGGCGACCACCCATTCCAGTCGAAGGCGACCACCGATTCCGATCGAAGGCGACCACTGATTCCAATCTGAAGGCGACCACTTTGGGGTGGCGCGCCGGAATGGTGGTCGCCATCCCCGGAATGC
>DATNKH010000243.1:0-3347 GCA_035603475.1 Thermoanaerobaculia bacterium | reverse complement strand
CGGCGGCGCGCGGGGCGCACGAGGGCGGCGGCCGCGTGATCGGCGTGCTGCCGTTCGCGCCGGGCGAGGGCGAGCCGAACCCGTTCGTCGACTGCGCCCTCTTCACCGGCCTCGGCGACGGCCGCAACTACGTCAACGCTCACACCTCGGACGTGCTGATCGCGCTCCGCGGCGGGCCCGGGACGCTCTCCGAGATCGCCCTGGCGCTCAAGCTCGGCGTGCCGGTCGTGCTGCTCGACGCCTGGGACTTCCTCGCCGGTCAGCCGGCGCTCGGCGACACGCCCGGCGTCCACGTCCGGTCGCCCGCGGACGCCGTCGCGGCGGCGTTCCGGCTCATCGGCTTCGTCGCCGGTGGGCCCTTCGAGGGTCCCTTCGCGTACCCGGACATGCCCGACCAGTGCGCCGTCCGCGAGCAGCTGCTACGCTTCCTCGAGGTGACGAGCGCGCGAGCGCGCGAGACAGAGAGGAGACGCTGAAATGTCCGTCGACCTTCCAATGCCCATCGCCATCTATATCGCCGCCGCGAATCGGGGTGATGCGGAGACTCTGTCCCAGTGCTTCGCGGAAAATGCCGTCGTGCGCGACGAGGGCCAGGCGATCGCGGGCCTGGACGCCATCAAGCAATGGCAGGCCGAGACCAGGATGAAATACCAGCACACGATCGAGCCGCTTGCCTCCGTTCAGATGGACGGCAAGACCATCCTCACCAACCGGCTCACCGGCAAATTCCCCGGCAGTCCCATCGACCTTCAGTTCATCTTCGAGATCGAAGGCGACAAGATCACCTCGCTGGAGATCCGCTCATGAGCGAGAGCGTCGCGTTCCAAGGTCACTGCGGCCACTGCACATGGCAATGAGTCCGCCGCCCGCGACGCTGGCGCGACCACGATGAGCGGCCGCACGTGGCTCCTGGCCGCGTCGCTGGCGGCGCTCGCCGCGCTGGTCCTCGCCGCCCTGCTGCCGGCCGCCGCCGGCGCCGGCGGCCTGGCGCTGTCCGGAGCCGCCCCGGCCGCCGCCCGCTGGACGGCCATCGCCGGCCTGGTGGCGTACGCGGCGATGCGCCGTTCGCTGACCACCTGGATGCTGGTGTGCATGGTGGCGGGCGCCGAGCTCGGCTACGACGCGCCGCGCTTCGCCAGCAGCCTCGGCGTCCTGGGGCAGATCTTCCTGCGCCTGATCAAGACCGTCATCGGGCCGCTGATCTTCGCCACCCTGGTGGTCGGCATCGCCGGCCACGCGGACCTGCGCAAGGTCGGGCGCATGGGCATCAAGGCGCTGGTCTACTTCGAGGTGATCACCACCCTGGCGCTGCTCATCGGCATCGCGGCGATCAACCTCAGCCAGGCCGGCGTCGGCGTCCACGTGCCGCCGCCGCCGCCGGGCGAGGAGATCAAGACGCCGCGGCTGACGCCCTCGGACATGGTGCTGCACGCCTTCCCCGAGAACGTCGCCAAGGCGGTGGCGGACGGGCAGGTGCTGCAGATCGTCGTCTTCAGCATCCTGTTCGGCATCGCCCTGGCGCTGCTCTCCGAGGAGCGCCGGCGGCCGCTGCTGCAGTTCGCGGAGAGCCTGAGCGAGACGATGTTCAAGCTCACCAACATCGTCATGTTGTTCGCCCCGATCGGCGTCGGCGCGGCGATCGCCTACACGGTCGGCAACAGCGGCCTCGGCGTGCTGGTCAACCTGTCCAAGCTGTTGGCGACCCTCTACGCCGCGATCTTCGCCTTTCTGCTGCTGGTGCTGCTGCCGGTGGCCTTGCTGGCGCGCATCCCCATCCGGCGTTTCCTCCGCGCCGTCGCCGAGCCGGTGTCGATCGCCTTCGCCACCACCAGCTCCGAGGCCGCCCTGCCCCGCGCCATGGAGGCGATGGAGGGTCTGGGGGTGCCGCGCCCGATCGTCGCCTTCGTGATGCCGACGGGCTACAGCTTCAATCTCGACGGCTCCGCCCTCTACGTCTCGCTGGCCTCGATCTTCGTGGCGCAGGCGGCCGGGATGAACCTCGGCTTCGGGCAGCAGCTGCTGATGCTGTTCACGCTGATGCTCACCAGCAAGGGCGTGGCCGGCGTGCCCCGCGCCGGCCTGGTGGTGCTCCTGGCCACGGCCGCCGCCTTCCAGCTGCCGACCGCGCCGATCTTCCTGCTGCTCGGCATCGACGCCCTGATGGACATGGGCCGCACCGCCCTCAACGTCCTCGGCAACTGCCTGGCCACCGCCGTCATCGCGCGCTGGGAAGGAGATCTCGGCGCCGCCCAGCCCTCCGCAGCGGTCCAGGCGGCCCTCGCCGACCAGGTCTAGTAGAGCTAACTCAGCTGCCAGAGCTGCCGGGCAGGCGCTCGGCGCGCTCAGGACTCCCCAGCCAGCCGCCGCGGAACCCCGCGCGCTCGAGCCCGGCGACGAGAAATGGGGAGCGCCGCGCGAGGCGCCAGGTCAGACCGGAGAGATAGTTCTCGATCATCAGCACCATCGGCCCCTGGCTCAAGCCGTAGTTGTACGGCGACACCCATCCCGCGTTGCCGCGCCGGCGCGCGGCCGAGCTCGGGAACGTGCGGTTGAAGCTGTTCAGGAAGCCGTAGCCAGTCCGCGCCTCGGGGACGGTCCGGTGAAGCGTACCGATCGTGGGCAGCACGACTTGTGGCGCGAACGGCAGACTGGCGACCGCTGCCCACGGCGCCACGGTGCCGTCGTCGAGGCCGAAGGGCACGCCGCGCGCATGGTAGGGATAGAAGCGCCGGAGGACGCCGGCGATCCGGCGCACCGCCGGACCGGGGCCATCGGACGCGGTGAGGCCCCAGCAATGCTCGCCGTAACCGGCGAAGCGGCGCGGGTTGCGGATCGCGTACTCCTGCTGAACGAGGACCGCGCGGCGGCTGTTCTCGAAGTAGTCGATCCCTTTGCCGCGCATGAAGTCGTCCTGGACGCCGGCGAGATCGAGCCAGATCTGCGAGAACTGATGGACGAACAGCGGCCCCGCGTAGACGAGCTCCTGGCCGTAGATCCTCCTCCATCGGAAGCCCGCGGTCCACGCGGCGTAGCTCGCGCCCGGCAGCGGGTGGGTGGGCGAGCCCAGGCCCAGAACGTAGAGGACCAGGGCCTCGTCGTAGCCCCGCCATTGGTTGGGCAGGAACCCGTCCTCCGGGCTCCAGCCGAGCGCCACCGCGTCGGTCCCCGCCATCGCCCAGCGCCAATCGACTCGGCGGTAGAGCGCCTCGGCGTGCTCGCGTAGATCGCGCTCCTCCGGCCGGTCGGCGTCGAAGTAGGCCGCCGCGGTGAGCGCGCCGGCGAGCAGGATCGCGCTGTCCATCGTCGACAGCTCGCAGCGCCCGGCGCGGCGGCCGCTCTTCATGTCG
>DATNKH010000242.1:0-6443 GCA_035603475.1 Thermoanaerobaculia bacterium | reverse complement strand
CGCCGCGATCGTCCGGTTGCGCACCGGGAAGCACCAGGGCCGCGCCGGCGTGCCGCAGGGGAACTCGCTCACCAGGGCGCCGCGTGCGGCGATCGCCGCCGCCAGCCGCGCCTGGCCGGGCGGATAGTCGACTCCCATGCCGCAGCCGAGAACCGCCACCGTCCGCCCGCGCGGCGCCGCCAGAGCGCCCTCGTGCGCCGCCGCGTCGATGCCGCGCGCCATCCCCGAGACGACCACCACGCCGGCGGCGGCAAGGTGGCGCGCGAAACGCGCCGCGATCTCCAGGCCGTAGCCGTCGGCCAGGCGCGAGCCGACGATGGCGACCGCCGGCGCCGCCGGCAGCCGTCCGCGGACGAAGAGCGCCGGCGGCGGCAGCGCGATCCCCGCCAGCTCGCGCGGGTAGTCCGGGTCCAGCACGGTGATCGCCCGCGCGCCCTGGGCGGCGGCCGCGGCGGTCACGGCAGCCGCGATCGCGACGGCCTCGGTCACGTTGGCGGCCATCGCGGCAAACGCGGCGCCCGCGCCGGCATCGGCCGCGGCGGCTGCGCTCCCGCCGGCATCGGTTGCGGCGGTGCACGTCGCCTCGGCAGCGCTCGCGCCGGTGTCGGTCGCGCCGGCGGCAGTCTCGTCAGCAGCGGTCGCGGCGGTGCGGACGGCCGCGGTGGTGGCAATCGCGGCGGCGGCGATCGCGATGGCTTCTCTCGCGGCTGCAACCGTCGCGGCGGCTGCCGGCGTCGACCTTCCCGGAGCCTCCGGCGAGGGCTGTCGCCGGGGGTCGGCCTGGGCGGCATGCCAGGCGATCAACAGCTCGCGCGGCGTCGGCAGGTCGCTGATGATGTCCGTTCGATCTCGCATGGCGTCGTCCAAATAGATAAGACGCGAAACGTCGGCCGCGATACGCAGTCGGGCACGCCGCGTTTGCCGGCAGGCCCGGCGGATCGCCCCCACGAGGTCACGGCCGGGGTCGCCCGGAGGGGACGGCCGGGTCGCCCGAAGTGGACGGGCCGGCTCCCACCGGCGATGGCGATTGAACGTACAGCCGCCGGCCGGGGACACAGATCCATCCGGTGACCGCGCCGCGGTCCGCGGGCGCCAGCTCGGGCAGGCGCCGCACGCGGGCGCCGCGCCGGCCGCCGCGGGCGCCAGCCGGCGACGCCCGGCCTGTGCCGGGGTTGCCGGCCAGCGGGTCATCGGGCTGCCGGCGGGTCATCGGTGGGCTCGGGGTCATGGCGGCCGGACCGCCCCGTGGGTCGTGCCCGCTCCGCGGGTCGTCCCCAGCCCGTGGTCATTGGCAAGGTATGTGTATACTTGGTTCGGCAGATTCAGCCCGGGAGGAGTGTCCGAATTGAGACGCTGCCAGAAGCCGCTCACCGCCCTGCTCGTCCTTCTCGCCTGCGCGGCGCCGCTCGCCTCGTGCGCCGGTTACGGTAAGCCGAACCAGCCTTCCACCGAGCTCGCCTTCGGGGTCGACATGGCCCGCCGGGGTCTGTGGAACGAGGCGCTGTTCCGCTTCCACGAGGCGGAGAAGGCCGACCCCGAGAACCCGCGCGTGCACAACAACCTGGGGGTTGCCTACGAGGCTCAGGGCGACTTCGAGAAGGCTCTCGCCCACTACAAGCGGGCCCTGCAGCTCTCGCCGGACAACCGGCAGATGCGGGCGAACTACGCCCGCTTCGTCGAGTTCTACCAGGCCTACAAGTCGCCGGAGAAGTCGAAGCAGGGCAAGACAGGCTTCCCCATGCCCAAGGGAGCGAAGGGCTCCGCTGGCTCCGCTGGCTCCGGCACCTCCGCCGGCGCGGCCCCGGGCTCGCCTGGACAGCAGCCGCCCGCGGCCAACCCGCCCGCGCCCGCCGGCCCCAGCGAGCCGTCGCACGTGCCGCCCGGACCCGCCGGGACTCCCGGCACTCCCGGCACCCACGTTCCTCCGGTGCAGCCGCCACCGCCGCCCGCGGACCAGCCGCCGCCTCCCACGACGCAGCCGCCACCCCTCGCGAGCCAGCCGGGCCAGCTCAGCCCAGGAGTCTCGTCATGAACCAGCGCCCCGCCCGCGCCGCCATCGCCTTGCTCGCCGTCCTCGCCGTCCTCGGCACCCTCAGTGCCCGGCCGCTCTTCGCCGGCAGCGTGGAGGTGAAGCTGAAGCTGCCGCAGCGCGCCCGGCTCAACCTGCAGGGACGCAAGACCATCGCCGTCACGCCTTTCGTCGTGGTCAGCAAGGAAGGCGAGACCAAGGTGCAGGGCAAGAACATCGACGTGCAGCGAGAGTTCGGGCGCTACCTCTTCAAGGTGCTGCGCCGCGAGACCGAGCTCAAGGTGCTCGATTCCGGACCCGTCGATTTTCCCACTTACGACCTCGAGCAGCTGCCGCGGCAGATCGACTTCTGGCGCGCCGTCGGCGAGCGGACCCATGCCGACCTCATCCTGACCGGCGGCATCGACTTCGACGTGCAGGACCGTACCGGCTACAAGACCGAGGAGTACTCCTCGCCCTATAACGGCCAGCAGTACTACCGGCAGGTGCTGGTGGAGCAGACCGGCTTCCAGTACGACATCCTGATGCAGGTCTACGACGGCCAGACCGGGCAGTTGCTCTACCAGGACAACTTCAAGGATTTCCAGAACTTCCAGGGGCAGCACGCCGATCCGCTGAAAGGCATGTTCGAGAACCTGGCGTCGCTCGAGGATCGCATTCTGAACATCTTCACGCTCAAGGAAGTCGAGGCCAGCCGCATCCTGTTCACCCAGTAAGGCGCAAAGGAGGACGCGTTGAACCGCCCAACCCGCGACTCAAGCGATTCTCGATGTCCGCTCGCTGGACCGGCCGCCGCCGGCGCCTGGGTCGCCCACCCGGCGCGCGGCGCGCGCCCCATGCGTGTCGCCCATGCCGGCCGCGTCGTCCCTGTCGCTCGCATCGCCGAGATCGCCTCAATCGCCTCAATCGCCGGCAGGGGCGTAGGCCGGCTGGCGCTGCTCGCCGTCCTAGCGTTGCCGGCGCTGCTCTCGGCGCCGCTCCATGCCCAGGAGAGCTTCGGGCCCTCGGTCATAGGGTACGGCTTCGGCCAGAACAAGATCGCCTACCGCAAGTTCGAGTGGCACGTCTATCACTCGCCGCACTTCAACGTCCATTACTACACGGCGGAGGAATCGTTGCTGCAGAAGATCGTGTCCTTCGCCGAGAGCGACTACGACGACGTCTCGCGGTTCCTCAACTACCAGATCAAGGAACCGATCCCGCTGATCTTCTTCGCCACCCACTCGGCTTTCGAGCAGAACAACATCATCCTCGACTTCATCCCCGAGGGCGTCGGCGCCTTCGCCAGCCCGGTGCGCTTCCGCATGGTGATGCCGGTCGACGATCCGGACGGCGAGACGATCGCCATCATGCGGCACGAGCTGACCCACATCTTCCAGTACCACATGCTCTTCCAGGGCAGCCTCGCCAGGGCGCTCTCCAACGGACCTCCCACCTGGTTCCTGGAAGGCATGGCGAGCTACGTCGGGCGCGACGAGACGGTGCGCGACACCATGTTCCTGCGCGATGCGGTGGTCAACGACATCATCCCGCCGATCACCCGCGTCAACATCGAGGGCTTCTTCGCCTACCGCTACGGCCACGCGGTGTTCTCCTTCATCGAGGACCGCTGGGGCCATGAAGGTTTCCTCGACTTCCTGTTCGAGATGCGCAACACGCTCGGCGGCCGCGTCGACCGCGCCGTCAAGAAGGCGTTCAAGCTGGAACCGGAGGAGTTCGACATCGAGTTCCGCCGCTGGCTGCGCAAGAAGTACCTGCCGACGCTGATCGAGACCGGCGAGCCGAGCGACTTCGGGCGGATCTTCCACGTCAAGCAGACGCACAGCACCTACGAGACCTCGCCGGTCGCCTCGCCCTCCGGCGACCTGGTGGCCGCCTTCAGCGCCTACCACGGCAAGGTGGACGTGGTGCTGTTCGACGCCCGCAAGCGGACGTTCATCCGCAACCTGACCAAGCCCTTCTCGAGCAAGTACCAGTACCTGATCGCGCAGGAGCTGCAGATCGGCCGCCGGCTGGGCCGCGACCTCGCGTTCTCGCCGGACGGCAACACCATCGCGGTGTTCGCCAAGCGCGAGAAGGGGCGCAGCCTGCTGTTGCTCGACGCGGTCAACGGCGGCGTCCGCCGCGTCATCGACATGGAGGAGATCGAGCAGCAGCAGGCGCCGTGCTTCAGCCCGGACGGCAAGAAGGTCGCTTTCTCGGGGAACAAGGACGGCAGGTTCGACATCTTCGTCCTCGACCTCGACAAGGACACCATCACCCGGCTGACCGACGACGAGATCTTCGACGGCGCGCCGGCGTTCTCCCCCGACGGCAAGTCGATCGTCATGATCTCGGTGGTCGGCGCCGCCGCGCACGGCAAGGTCTTCCGCATGGACCTCGACAAGCCGGGGGTGCGCATCCCGGTGACCACCGGCGACACCAACGAGAACGACCCCATCTACTCCCAGGACGGCAAGCGCATCTACTACACCTCCGACCGCGGCGGCCGCGAGAACATCTACAGCCTCGACCTCGCGACCGGCGAGGAGCGCCAGTACACCAACGTGGTGAGCGGCGCCTTCATGGCGGCTCCGCTGCGCGGCAAGGACGGCGACGAGCGCCTGGTCTACACCGGCTACTGGAAGATGGGCTTCGACATCTACGAGACCGGCACCGACGCGCCGGTCGCCAAGCGCCAGACGCGGGAGGCCGCGGTACCGGCTGCCGCGACGCCGGCAGCCCCTGCGGCGGTCACTGCGGCCCCCACGGCGGCCCCTGCGGCCACAGCGCCGGTCCCGCTGCAGGCACCGGTCGCGACGGCGACCGCCGGCGCCGAGGCCGTCAAGCAGCAGGTGCAGGCGGCCGCGGCGCCGCCGCAGGCGCCCCCGGCCCCCTCGGGCTCCGAGACGGACCTGGCGAAGTTCGAGCCCGACATCCAGGTCACCATCGACCCGGCCAATCTCGAGAAGTACCGCGGCTACAAGTTCTTCCTCGAGGACGCCCAGGCTTACGCGGGCGTCGACACCAACCAGACCTACACCGGGCGGATCCTGCTGACCTTCTCGGACAACCTCGGCGACAAGCGCATCATCGCCGACCTGGGCGCGATCGAGACCTTCTCGAACTTCAACCTGATCTATGCCGACCTGTCGCGTCGCCTGCAGTGGGAGGTGCGGCTCTTCGACACGCGCGCCTTCTACATCGGGAATAACCTCATCCAGACCTCCCAGGGCCTGAGCTTTACCCGCGGACCGCAGGCGTTCCAGGAGAGCGGCGGGGTCGCCTCGATCGTCTATCCCTTCTCGTTCTATCACCGGGTCGAGGTAGGCGCCGGCTACATGATCCGCAAGATCAGCTTCGACGACTTCCAGGTCAACGCCCAGGGGCAGGACGTCCTGGTCATCCCGAGGTCGAGCGACAACTTCCCGGTGGTGACGGTGGGGGTGGTGGGCGACAGCACGACAGGCGCCTACTACGGGCCGGTGGCCGGGCAGCGTTACCGGCTGGACCTGCTCTACGGGCCGAGCGTCAGCGGCGGCGGCACGATCTACGACAGCGCCATGCTCGACGCCCGCTATTACCTGCCGCTCACCCTGCGCAGCAACTTCGCTTTCCGCATGTGGGGCGGCATCAGCGGCGGCGCCCGCCCGACGCCGTTCTTCCTCGGCGGCCTCGACACCATCCGCGGCATCGATTTCCGCTCGCTGATCGGCAACCGCGCATTCTTCGGCAACGTGGAGTTCCGCTTCCCGCTGATCGACCTGCTGGCGACGCCGGTGCTGGGCTTCGGCGGCATCCGCGGCGTCTTGTTCTTCGATACCGGCGCCGCCTGGTTCAGCAACCAGAACATTCCATTCCAGTTCTACTCGGGGGCGCGGCACAAGCTGGTCGACGGCGTCGCCGCTTACGGAGCGGGCATCAACTTCGACATCCTCGGGCTGGAGGCGAACGTGGACTTCGCCAAGCTCCTGCCCACCACCATCATGGCCAGCCCGGGGGTCCGGACCGACTTCTGGATCGGCACGCGGTTCTAATCTGAAGGCGCCGGCGGGGGTAGTGGGTCCGTCCCTCTGCCCCCTCTGAGCCCGTATGGGCGAGGGGTCCAAGGCAAATGGGGCGCCGTCGGAGGACTGCGGCCCCTCGCCCATACGGGCTCAGAGGGGGCAGAGGGACGAACCCACTACCCCCTCTAGACTTGGACCGTTGCTCAAAGGACCAAAGGGGGGAAGGGGAGGTGGGGGAGGTGGGGAGGTAGCGGTTCCTTGTCTGGGCCGCGGCAAGAGAGATACGATCTCGTGACTTTATGCGGATCGAGGTCCTAGGGGGGTACGGGGGCGAGAGCCCGGAGTGCCGGATGACCTGCCTGCTGATCAACGGCAGGATCGCCCTGGACGCCGGCTCGCTCACCCAGGCATTGTCGATCGAGCGCCAG
>DATNKH010000241.1:0-10902 GCA_035603475.1 Thermoanaerobaculia bacterium | reverse complement strand
GCGTGCGGTCGCTGTTCGATTTCCGCTTCGAGGACGTCACCCTGCTCGACTACGACCCGCACCCGGGGATCAAGGCGCCGGTGGCCGTTTGAGCCGGGCGGTGCCGGGTCCCGCCTGCCGTGGCGCCCGGCGCCTGCTCGGCCTGGCGCTGCTGCTGCTCGGCATCTCCTGCCACGATGCCACGACGACAGCGGCCACCGCCAGGGCGTCCGCGCCGGCCGGCGCCGAGCCCCCGCCCGAGCCGGCGGCGGCGGCGGAACGGGCGCGGGTCTTCCTCATCGCGCCGCAGGACGGCGGCCGGGCCGGCCGCAAGGTGGCCTGCGGCGACAGCGCCGTTCCGGTCGAGGTGACGCTGCCGCGCCCGGCGCCGGCGCTGGAGGGCGCCTTGCGCGCGCTGCTCGCGATGGGCGACCGCTACGACCGCGCTTCGGGACTGCTCAATCCGCTCTATGCCTCGCGCCTCGAGCTCGCCGGCCTGGAGCGCCAGGGCGCGCAGGTCAGGGTGCGCCTCACTGGCTACGTCGAGCTCGGCGACGCCTGCGACAACTCGCGCATGTTCGCCCAGCTCACCGAGACGGCGCTGCAGTTCCGCGGCATCTCGGACGCGCAGTTCGACATCGACGGCCAGCGCCTGCGCGAGCTGCTGCTGGCCAAGCCGGGCGGCGCCGGCTCGCCTCTCCGAGGTCGCTGAGAACCAGCCGGGATCGCGCCCAGACGCAGACGCCGTCTACGGCGCTTCGGAGGCTCCCGACACGGCTGCGCCGGCCGGGGCAAGGGCGGCAGCGGCCGCTCCGCGGCCGCCGGCGGCGCGGAACCAGGCGGCGGTGCGGGCGAGGCCTTCGGCGAGCGAGAGCGGCTGCGGCAGCTCGAGCTCGCGGCGGATCAGGCGGCTGTCGATGACCGAGCGCTGCTGCTCGCCGGACTTCGCGGGACCGTGCACCGGCGCCACGGCGCTGCCGGCCGCCCGCGCGAGCGCCTGGTAGAGGTCGAGCACCGTGGTTTCGATGCCGGTGCCGAGGTTGTAGATGTGGAAGCCCGGCCTGCCGGTGGCGGCGAGGTTGGCGCGCACCACGTCCGAGACGTGCACGTAGTCGCGAGTCTGCATGCCGGAGCCGTTGATCGTCGGTGCCCTGCCGGCGAGCAGCCGGTCGAGGAAGATCGCCACCACGCCAGCCTCGCCGTGCGCGTTCTGGCGTTCGCCGTAGACGTTGGCGTACCGCAGGCAGGTGACCGCGGTGCCGTAGGTGACATGGTAGTAGTAGAGGTAGCGTTCGAGCGCCAGCTTGCTGACGCCGTACGGCGACACGGGCCGCGCCGGGTGGTCCTCCGCGGCCGGGAAGACGTCCTGCTCGCCGTAGATCGCGCCGCCCGTCGAAGCGAAGATCACCTGGCGGACGCCGCCGTGGCGCGCCGCCTCCAGCAGGTTGAGGCCGCCGAGCACGTTGACGTCGGCGTCGAACAGCGGGTCGGCGACCGAGCGCCGCACGTCCATCTGCGCGGCGTGATGGATCAGCACGTCGACGCCCCCGCGCTCCAGCCGCTCCGCGGCCGCCCGCGAGCGGATGTCGAGCACCGCCAGCTCCGCCCCCGCCGGCACGTGCTCGCGCCGGCCGGTCGACAGATCGTCGATCACCAGCACCCGTCGGCCGGCGGCCAGGAAGGAGTCGGCCAGGTGCGAGCCGATGAAGCCGGCGCCGCCCGTAATGCACACCGTCTTCACCCCCGCACCGGCGGTCTCGACCATGGCGGACAGCTTAACGCAAGCCGCGCGCCACACAGGTCGTGGGTCATTTTCCCTCGGCCGCGGGAGAATGACCCACGACCGCTCCCGGCGGCCCGTGATAGCTTGCCGCAGCCGCGTGCCGGCCGCGGCTCCGCTGTCGTCTGTCGCGGCACCCCGGCTGGGAGCTGCCGCCCGGCGGGGACCGCGCCGCCCGCGCCGGCGGCTGAACCGTCCGATGCCTGCCGCCCCCACCGACGAACCGTTGCCTGCCCGGCCACCGGCGCCTGCCGCGCCACGGCGCCGGCTGGCTGCCGCGCCCGCCGCGCTGGCCCGCTGGCTGCGTCCGCGTCCGCTGCCGCTGGCCGGCGACCCGCGCCGGGTGCCGCCCGACTCCCAGCCGGGGCCGGTCGACGTCGTGGTGCCGATCCACGGCGCGGCGGACGAGCTGGGCCGCTGCCTGCGCTCGCTGCTCGCCCACACCGACCTCGAGCGTCACCGTCTGCTGCTGGTGCTGGACGGACCGCAGTCCGCGGCGGTGACCGCGACCGTGGCCGCGGCCATGGGAGTGCCCTCTACGGGCAGCGCCGCCGCGGGCGATGCCTCGGCTCCCCGCGCCGCCGGTATTGCCGATCCGACCCCCGCGGCCGCCGGCCGCTGCCAGGCGATCGAGCTGCCCGAGCGCGGCGGCTTCGTCGCCGCGGTGAACCGGGGGATGAGCGAATCCAACCGTGACGTGGTGCTGCTCAACAGCGACACGCGGGTCACGGCAGGCTGGCTCGAGAAGCTGCAACGCGCCGCCTACTCGGCGCCCGAGGTCGCCACGGTGACGCCGTTCTCGAACAGCGCCACCATCTGCTCGCTGCCGCGCTTCCTGGCGGCCAACGCGCTGCCTGCCGGCTGGGACCTCGAGCGCTTCGCGCGGCTGGTCGAGGAGCGCGCCCTCCCCGCCTGGCCGCGGCTGCCGACCGGCGTCGGCGTCTGCCTCTACGTCAAGCGCAAGGCGCTCGCGCAGCTGGGGCTGTTCGACCGCCGCAGCTTCGGGCTCGGATACGGCGAGGAGAGCGAGTTCTGCATGCGGGCCCTCAAGGCCGGCTACGCCCACGTGCTCGACGACGCCACCTTCATCTTCCACGAGGGGCAGCGCAGCTTCGGCTCCTCCCACGCCGCCCGCGTCGCCGTCGCCCATCGCCAGCTCGCCCGCCTCCACCCCGAGTACCTGGCCACGGTCGCCCGCTTCCTACGCGACGATCCGCTGCAGCCGATCCGCGAGCGGGTGGTGGCGGCGCTGCGGCCGCCGTGGCGGCCTGACCGGAACGGGCGCCGGCCCGGCTCGCCGGTGCGGGTGCTGCACGTGGTGCACGGCTGGCCTCCCTGGAGCCACGCCGGCACCGAGCTCTACGCCGCCTGGCTGGTGCGCCGCCAGGCAGCGCACCGCGAGGTGACGGTCTTCGGCCGCATCGCCGACCCGGCGCGCGCCCGCCTCGGCATAGGCGACGCCCTCGAGCTGGTCGATGGCGGCGCCCGCGTCCGGCTGCTGGTGCGCAACTTCGACGAGCGCGATCCCCGCTCGCGCAACGCCCTGGCGAGCCGGCCGGTCGAGCGCGATTTCGCCCGCCTGCTGGCCGAGGTCCGGCCGCAGCTGGTGCACGTCCATCACCTCGCCGGCCACGCGGCCAGCCTGCCGGCGATGGCGCGTCGCCGCGGCATCCCGCTGCTCTACCAGGTCCAGGACTGGTGGACGCCCTGCGCGCGCGCCAACCTGTGCGACAACGCGCGGCGCCTGTGCAGCGGGCCCGCTCCCGGCAAGTGCGCGGCGTGCCTGCCGTTGACCGGTCTGCCGCCGGCGCCGGCCTGGAACCGCTTGCTCTACCGCTACCGGGCCGCCGCCACCCGGCGCGCGTTGCGCGGTGCCGCCGCCTACGTCATGGGCTCGCGCTTCATCCATGACAGCTACCTGCGGCTGGGGCTGCTGCGGCCGGGGGACCCGGTGCACGTCTTGCCCTACGGGATCGAGCTGGTGCCGCCGGCGCGGCGGCCGGACGGGCCAACCAGGCCCCCGGGCGTCCCGCTGCGCTACGGGGTGATCGGATCGATGCTGCCGCACAAGGGAATCCATGTCGCCGTCGCTGCCTTCCGCGGCATCGATCCCCGCTCGGCGCGGCTGACCGTCTGGGGAGACCCGGCGATCGATCCCGGCTATGCCCGCGAGCTGGCGGCGCTCGGGGCCCGCTCCGGCGGCCAGGCCGGCGACGCCGCCGGCACCGGCCCCGGCGACTCCGTGGTGACGCTCGCCGGACCCTTCGAGGAGGCCTGCAAGGCGGCGGTCTTCGCCGAGCTGGACGTCTTGATCGTGCCCTCACTGGGACTCGAGTCGTTCGGCCTGGTGGCTCGCGAGGCGCTGCATCATGGCGTGCCGGTGCTCGCCAGCCGCCGTGGCGCCCTGCCGGAGCTGTTCCCCACGGGCGGGGAGGGCGCCGGCGCGCTCTTCGAGCCCGGCGATCCGGCCGACCTGCGCCGCTGGATCGACCGCCTGATCGCCGACCCGGAGCTGCTGGCGAGCTGGCGCCGGCGCCTGCCGGCGGTCAAGGGCGCCGACGAGCACGCCGAGGAGATCGAGGAGGTCTACCGCGCCGTCCTTGCCGGGACCTCCTCCGCCCGGCGCGGCGAGGACCCGGCGCGGTGAACGCGAGCGTCATCTGGCGGGTGCTGCGCGCCGAAGGGGTCGCAGCGGCGCTCGATCGCTTCCACGACCGCCGGGCGGAGGCCCGGCGCCGGCGCTCCTTCCGGCCCGTGGCCGCGCCGCCGCCAGGATTCGCCTGCGCCGTCCTGAACCTCGCCGCCGCGGCGCCGGCGCCGCGCCTGGGCGGCGTGCAGGCGCAGCTGCTCTGGCGCGTCGACGCGGAGGCTGCCCGGCGCCCGGTCGCCCTGCTCTACCCCGACAAGCCGGGCAGCGGCAGCGGCTACCGTCTCGAGCTGCAATCGGGCCGCGGACGGTGGGCGCTCCAGCTGCCGCCAAAGGCGCGAGGCACCGACTCCGAACCACCCGCGAGTGTCGCGCCGAAGCCCGGCGACGCATCACCAGCAGACGCGCTCGGCACGCGGCTGAGCGGCCTCGCGCCAACCGATCCCGGGCTCGAGCGTGCAGTCGCCTGGGCGGCGGGCCTATGCGGCGCGACGCTGCTGCAGGTCGAGGGCTTGGCTGGCATGCCGCTCGGCTCGCTGCTGCGCCTGCGCGAGAGCGGCCTGCGCCTGGCGCTGGCGATCCACGACTTCGCCGCTTTCTGCCCGCGGCCCCATCTGCTCGAGAGCCTGGCGCCGCCGGCGCCGCCGCGCTTCTGCCACTACTCGCGCGATGCGGCGCGTTGCGCCCGTTGCCTGGGACGCGACGCCGCCGGTCTGGCGCCCGGCTTCCAGGAAGGGCGTCGCGAGCTGGCGCGCCAGCTGCTGGCGAGCGCCGCCGCGATCGTCTACCCGTCCTCCTTCCTGGCCCGCACCCACGACGAGCTGTTCGGCGGCGCCGGCGGCGCCGCGGCCCGGGTGATCGCTCCCGCCGGCTCCTCGGCTCTCTTCCGCGCCCACTCGGCCCGCCCGCAGTGCCCGCAGGGGTCGCAGCGGTCGCCGCGACTGCCGCGTCATATCGCCTGGGTCGGAGCTGTCCAGCCCCACAAGGGTGCCCTGGTCTTCGAAGCGGCGGTTCGGCGACTGGTGGCGGGCGGCCGCCGCCTGCGCCTCTCCGCGTACGGGGGCGGCGACGCCGAGATCCTCGCCCGCTGGCGCCGCCTGCCCGGCCTGCGGGTGCGCGGCTACTACCGCGCCGGCTCCTTGCCGCCCCTGCTGCGCCGCGACGGCGTCGATCTCGCGCTCCTGCTGTCCGTGGTGCCGGAGTCGTACGGCCTGGCGCTCGACGAGTGCGCCGCCGCTGCCGTGCCGGTCGTCGCCTTCGACCACGGCGCCGTGGCCGAGCGGATCGCCGCCGCCGGCTCCGGGCTGCTGCTCGCAGCCGCCGTCGCGGACGATCCGGAGGCAGCCGGCGCCGCCCTGGCGGCGCTGCTCTCCGACCTTCTCGACGGCAACCTCGCGGTCCCGCCGCCGCCGATCCCGCCACCGCCGATCCCGCCACCCGGTCAGCTCCCGCCGGCGGCACCCTCGGCGCCCCGGCCGGCCACCGCCGCGGCGGCGGACTGGCTCGAGCTCTACCGCGAGCTGGGAATCCGGTGGACGGACTGACGCCGACGCACTACCGCACTCCTGGGTAGTGTCCGGGGCGTTCAGAAATCATTCCGGACGACAACGCCCTCTTTCAGCACGAACTTCACCGATTCCAGCGTGCGGACGTCGGCGAGGGGGTCTCCGGCGACGGCGATGAGATCGGCGAATTTGCCGGGCTCGAGGGTGCCGACCCGGTCGGACCAGCCCAGCAGGTCGGCGGCGTTGATCGTCGCGGCCTGGATCGCCTGCAGGGGCGTCAGCCCGAGCTTGACCATCACCGCGAACTCGCGCGCGTTGAGGCCGTGCGGGTAGACGCCGGCGTCGGTGCCGAAGGCCACTTTGACGCCCTGGCGAAAGGCACGAGCGACGTGCTGGCGCGCCGCCGGGATGACGGCTCGCGCCTTGGCCGCCATGTTCTCGGTGAGGCCGAGCTTGGCGACGTTGTCGAGCAGCCAATCGCCGAGATAGAGCGTGGGCACGAGGTAGGTGCCGTGCTGCTTCATCAGCCGGATGCCTTCGTCGTCGATGTAGCTGCCGTGCTCGATCGAGTCGACGCCGGCCAGGACCGCGTGCTGGATGGCGAGCGAGCCGTGGGCGTGCGCCGCGACCTTGCGGCCCAGGCCGTGGGCGGTCTCGACGATGGCGCGCATCTCCTCGATGGTGTACTGCTCCGCCTGCGGGTCGTCCCCCTGCGAGAGCACACCGCCGCTGGCCATCAGCTTGATCAGGTCGGCGCCGTACTTGATGTCCCAGCGAACCTTCGCCCTGACACCATCCACCCCGTCGGCGACGCCGGATGAGCGGTGGTCGTACTCGAAGGGCAGGAGGTTGTTGTCGGCGTGCCCGCCGGTGATCGAGAGGGCCGGACCGGAGACGAGCAGGTGCGGGCCCTCGATCAGGCCGGCGTTGATGCCGTCGCGAATGGCCACGTCGGTGAACCCCTCGGCGTGGACGTTGCGCGCGGTGGTGAAGCCGGCGGCGAGAGTCAGCCGAGCATTCTTCACGCCGGTGACGGTGGCGCGGGGGGCGGAGATGCCGAGTCCGCGGTAGCCGGTATCCCCCGGCTCGTAGGTCAGATGGACATGGGCGTCGATCAGCCCGGGCAGGCAGGTCGCGCCCGAGAGATCCGCCGGCGTCACCCCTGGTGGCGGCGCCGTCGAGGCGGCGGGGCCGACGGCGGTGATCCTGCCGCCCGCGAACACCACCACCTGGTCGGCCAGCAGCTTGCCCGAGCGCACGTCCAGCAGCCTGCCGCAGCGGACCGCGCCGGCGCCGGGCCCAGGGGCGGCCGAGAGCGTGACCGAGGCAAGCAGCAAGCTGAGAGCCAGTGCCTTCTTCATGGTTTCCCCGCGGTGGCCGAGACTACCACCGATCCTTGGATGCCGGCCACGGAGGGAGGCGCGGGGCCGCCCCCCCGCAGCTGGTGCCGCGCAGGGCGAAGAGACGGCCGTGTCCGTCGGCGTAGATCAGCCGGAAGAAGCGGTCGAATGGCGCCGTGAAGATCGGCGGCAGGGCCGGATCGCCTTCGACCGTCAGCAGATGGTCGGCGCCGAGCGTCCGCAGACGCCGGTAGAGGAGCTCGGCGTCGCCGTCGCCGGGGATCACCAGCCGGTAGGCGGCGGGACCGGCGAGGTCGCCGAGGAAGCGCCCGGCGGCGAGATAGACCATGTTCTCGGCGTGAATGGCGTAGACGGTGTAGGCGCTGCCGCAGGCGCGGTCGAGGTAGCGGATCGACGAGAACAGCGGCAGCTTGCGCGCCAGGAAGGCCTCGCGCTCGGCGGGCGTCACCGGCACCGGGCCGAGGCGGTAGAGGCTGAAGAGGGAGTAGCCCCAGCCCGGCAGGAAGATCGCCAGGGCCAGGAGCGCGGCGCGGGCACTGACCCAACCCGCGCCGGCACGAGAAAGGCGGGCAACGCGCTCGAGCGGCCAGGCCAGGCTGTCGCCCACGGCCAGGCACACCAGCGGCAGGACGGCCAGCAGGTACCGGGCGTCGGGGATGACCGCCAGGATCACCACCGTGTAGCCTGCCGCCGCGAGCAGCAGGACGCGCACTCGCCGGCGGGCCAGAGCGCCCGCCACCAGCGCGGGCATGGCCAGGAGGAAGACCGGCGAGTAGGGCGGATACCCACCCAGCCGCGAGCGCGCGAAGACCGCGTCCCACGGCAGGCGCAGCAAGCGCACCGCGACGTCTCCGGCAAGCGCCAGCGGGTCGACCGCCTGGCGGCTCGGCGGGGTCCAGGGCGACGCGCCGAAAAGCCGCGGCAGGTAGGGGAAGACCGGGTTGCCGGTCGCCGCGACGATGCGTCCGTACCAGGGGGCCGCCACGATCGCGCACACCAGCGTCACGATCCCCAGGCGGCGCCAGCGTGACGCGGGCGGAGCAAGGGACGGCGCCGCCACGGCGGCCACCGCCACCAACCCGAGGGCATACAGTCCGAGATACTTGATGTCCGCCGCGGCGCAGCCGAAGATCACCGCGAGCGTCAGCCAACCGGCTCGGCCACCTTCCCACCAGCGGGCGACCGCAAAGAGTGCCGCGGTGCTGAACAGGGCCAGGCCGGGCTCGACGTAGGCGGTCCCCGCGAGATAGATCACCAGCGCGCTGCCCGCGTAGGCCGCGGCCGCGATCCAGGCCGCCGCGGGTGAGAAGCGCCGCCCCCAGACCAGCAGCAGCGCGACTGTCAACGCGGTGGCGATCAGCGCGACGGCCTGGGCCGCGAGGTCACCGCCGAACGGCAGCAGCATGGCGAACAGCGTCTCGAGCAGCTGCGGGAAGACCGGGACCCGGAGGTCCGGCAGGAACGGCAGCGCGCCCGACGCCGCGAAGGCGCGCGCAAAGGGGAGATGGTAGAGGGTCGCGTCGAACGCGGTCGGCGGGTAGAGAGTCAGCAGCGCGACCGGCAGCAGGGCGGCCGTCCCGCCTGCCAGCCAGAGCAGGCGCCGCCGCCGCTGCCGCCGCCACCGGCCGCCATCCCCGACGCCGTCCTCCGCTCGCCCGCCAAGCTCCCGCGCGAGGCCGCCGAGGCCGCGCAGCAGCCGCCGCCAGCCCGACAGGCCCGCGAGGTGAATGCCGGCCACGACCAGCAGGATCGGCCCCGGCTTCAGCAGGCCGGCCAGGCCGAGCACGAGCCCAGCCTGCGCCACCACGACCAGGCCGAGCGACGTGGCCACCGCACCCGTCTCCACGGCCGCCGCGCACGGCCGCCGGTCCCCGGCCGCGGTCTCGACGACCCCGAGCCAGCCGAGCAGCGTGCGCCCCGCGACGTAAGCGGTGACCGTCAGGCCGAGGACGACCAGCAGCTGGCGAAGCAGCAAGCCGGCCGCGGCGAGGGTCTCGCTCGCCAGGCTGTCGAGGCTGGGCGGAAGCACTCGGCAGAGCGTACCAGCACCCACGGCCGCTGGTGGGTACCGCTTGTGGTGCCCCGGCGAGTTGTTCTATAAGCACCAGTGCATGCAGACCGTCGCCATCCCCCAGCACCCCGTCCTCACCACCGACCAGACCTTCGCCGCCCTCGGCCTCTCCGAGCCGATCCTGCGGCTGGTGCAGGAGATCGGCTTCCTCCACCCCACCCCCATCCAGGCGGCGGTGATCCCGGTGGCGCTCGAGGGGCGCGACCTGATCGGCCTCGCCGAGACCGGCTCGGGCAAGACGGCCGCCTTCGCCCTGCCGCTGGCCGAGCGTCTCACCCATGGCCAGGGGCTGCGCGGCCTGATCCTGTCGCCCACCCGCGAGATCGCCCTGCAGACCAAGGCCTTCCTCGACCTCTTCGGCGGCGACCACCACCTGAGCACCGTGTGCCTCATCGGCGGCGTCAAGATGGGACCGCAGATCCACGGCCTGCGCCGGCGCCCTGACATCGTGGTCGCCACCCCCGGGCGCCTGTACGACCATCTCGAGCGCGGCAACGTGCGGCTCGACGAGATCGAGGCGCTGGTGCTCGACGAGGCCGACCACATGCTCGACCTCGGCTTCCTGCCGCAGGTGCAGCGCATCCTGCAAGAGGTTCCGGACCAGCGGCAGACGCTGATGTTCTCGGCCACCATGCCGCCGATCATCGAGCGCCTGGCGCAGCGGTTCATGCACGACCCGGTGGTCATCGACATCACTCCCGAGGGCAAGGCGGCGCAGGGCATCAGCCACCGGCTCTATCTCGTCGACCCGGAGAACAAGAAGGCCCTGATCCTTGCGCTGCTGCGCCAGGAGCTCGGCAGCACCCTGGTCTTCATCCGCCGCAAGAGCGACGCCGAATGGCTCGCCGGCGTGCTCGAGCGCGAGGGGCATCCGGTCGAGCGCATCCACTCCAACCTCTCGCAGGGCCAGCGGGTCCAGGCGCTGCAGGGCTTCCGCGAGGGCGAGCATCGCATCCTGGTCGCCACCGACATCGCGGCGCGCGGCATCGATGTCGAGGGTATTTCACACGTGGTGAACTACGATCTGCCCAACGAGCCGGAATCCTATGTGCATCGTATCGGCCGCACCGCACGGGCCGGCGCTTCCGGCATTGCGATCTCGCTTTGCGATGCCGACGAGATGCCGTATTTGCGTTCGATCGAGAAGCTGATCCGCATGTCGTTGCCGGCGACCGACCGGCGAACCGGCCCGGTGCGGACCGCTCAGCCGGCGACGCCGGCGGGGCACAACCGTTCGCGGCCCAAAGGGCAGGATCGCCATCGCGGCGGCGAACGGCAAGGGCAACCGCGAAATGGGCAGCCCAGGAATGCGCAAAGGAATGCGCAAAGAAATGGGCAGCCGAATTCAACCCGCCCTAACCCGAACCGCGGCAAGCCGAAACCGGCGCATTCAGGCCCCGCCCGGGGCCATCACGCCCGTGCCGGCCAGCCCGCAGTCGCGGACCAACCGATCAACGACATCAGCCGCGTTGCATTTCTGAATCGTGAAATCGAGCCGCGCCGCAATTCCGAGCAGCGCCGCATCGCCGATCGACCGGAGTGAGAAATCATGGCGAAGG
>DATNKH010000240.1:0-8276 GCA_035603475.1 Thermoanaerobaculia bacterium | reverse complement strand
TGGTGTACTTCCGGTAGCCCTGATTGCCCGCGGCGGCGACGACCACCACCCCCGAGGAGATGACGCGCTCGCACTCGTCGCACACTGGCGTGCGGCCGCAGGCATAGTTCGAGATGTCGTGCGGGATCGACAGGCTCAGGTTCACTCCGTGCACGACCATGTAGTCGTTCGTCGAGTTCAGATAGCGGATGAATTGCAGCGCCGCCATGACGGTGAACTCGTCGCCGCGGCCATCCGCGCTCAGCACCCGCAGGTCGTAGAGGCGGAGATCGGGACAGACGCCGACGAGGTCTTCATCGATCATCCCCCCTGATTCGGCGCTCTTCCAGTCGCTGGCAAGGATCCCGGCGACGTGGGTGCCATGGTCCATTCCCGGCGGCGTGTATTTCTGGGGGTCGTGCGGGATCTGCAAGCACTTCGCGATGAGCTTCCAATCAAGAGCGCGGCCGCTCCTGAGGGCGCTATTGAGGTCGTCAAGCTCGCGCCTGAGCTGCTCCGCCTCCTCGCCGTTCTTGGCCAAGCGTTGCTCGAGGTGCGCCGGTTGTTCGTCGGTATCCGGATCGAGGAGGAGATCGATCTGGTTGAAGTCGTAGGTGGCGACCACGCGCGAGAGCTTCAAGGCCTCTCCGCTGTCATCTTCCGCAGGTGGATGGAGCTCGCCTTTCATCCGCTGGCGAAACGCGGGATGGCGAGCGTCGATCCCGCTGTCGACGATGGCCCAGGCCAGGTCGCGGCAAGAGATGTTGAAGAGCAGCCGGGCGGCATCGGCTTTGACCGCCAGCGTCGAGCGGGCGATCGTGGGCGTCGCTTCGCGGTTGAGGCTTACCGAGTAGATCAGCGCCTTGGCGTCGGCCGGTTGTACATTCCGGATCAACCTGGCGACCGCCACGACGAGGACCTTCCAATCCTCGATCGTTGCCCCGGTAACGCCAGCTTTACCCAGGAATCCCTCCGGCAGCGGCTGGCCCTGCAGCACGACGGCAAGCGCGCCGACGACGCGGATCATCCACAGCAGGGCGGGTTGCAGGCGGAGCGCCGACTGGGTGTGGTTGCCGGTTTCCAGGGATGGAGGGTGCTCGGGGTCGACGACCGCCTTAGCAAGGACGTCCTGCACACTCTCCGTCTGCATTCCCTGGATGTTCCATTGCCGTCCGAGCCGGACCCACCAGTCGGTCATCGGCAGCACGGCCCGGATGAGATCCTCGAAGTAGAGCGTGGCGGAGACGGTGGACTGGTTGTAAACCGTCCGCGGCAACGGCTCCGTCGGATGCCCGAAAGCCTTCCACTCCGTGCTTCTCCTCTCGTCCGACAGGCGCTCGCAAAGCCGGTGCCTGACCTCGCCGGCGGACGCTTCGCGGAACGGGGTGATGAGGAGCTTCAGCGGCGGGAAGGGATCGACGCGCCCCGCCGAGCCTCTTGGAAGAGCCACCTGGGCATATTCGAGCCAGACATCGGGCAGGATCGGAGAGTCCTGCGTGAAGCGGCGCACGCGGCCCGTGCCGAACATGAGCTGTTCCATCAGGTGTCTATCGAGAGCCTGAGGAAGCTGATCCCGCTTGCGTTGCCTTGCCATTGCCTACCTCGCTGGTCGCGGCGCCCGGACTGGCTCGGGATCTTGCGCGACCCCCCTCTCAGCTAGAGACGGACGAGGCCAGTCCGTTCCCGGCACGCCCCGACCCGACCGCGCCTCGAGTCGCAATCCCACTTGACTTATCCATCTGCTGACGGACAGGAGCAAGCCTCCGACATGCTCGCGACAGGTCGAACCGCAGCTCCCACAGAATTATTGTTGAAGGAATTTTAGCATCCGCCATAAGCCATGGCAAGCAAGGCTCGACCGTGTTCAGGAGAGCCTCGGCTCGGCGTGCTCGATACGGAGCCCGCGGTGGCCCCGGCAGCCGCCGCGGGTCAGCGAGCGCGGCGGCGCCTCAGGGGCCGGCGACCAAGATGACGAAGCTGGCCGGGACCATCGGTGGCCGCGGGTGGGGCTCCGCCGCGGTCGGCGCCGGACGCGGTCCGAACTCGGCGGTCGCCAGGTAGACCTCGTGCGTCTTCTCGTCCGCCGCCATCGTGCGGGCTCCCTGGCGCGTGGCGGCCTTGGCGGCCACCGTCCAGCGGTCCGGCGTCTCCTCACGCATCAGCGTCAACGTGCCGTCGCCGCAGGAGGCGTACCCGAGACCGACCCCGGGATCGAAGCCTGTGGCGTCGACGCCCTTGCCGATCGGCAGCTTGGCGACCACGCGGCCGCTGGCGCTGTCGACGATCAGCGCGGTCTCGTTGCCGCAGCCGACGATCAGCCGCTGGTGCGCGGCGTCGATGGCCAGGCCCGAAGGCTCGTCGCAGCCGGGGAGCGGCCAGCGCTTGGCGACGATGAGCTTGGCGGCGTCGATCGCCACCAGCTCGTTCTTGTCCTCGATGTTGACGAAGACGTTGCCGCGGCGGTCGCTGGCGGCGAACTCCGGCCTGCCGCCGAGCGGGATGGTGGCGGCGACCGTGCCGGAGGCCGCGTCGAAGACGGTGGCGCTGGCACTGCGGCCGTTGAAAGCGAAGACGCGGTGCGATGCCGGGTCGTACAGGATGGCGTCGGGATTCTGACCGGTCGACTTGAGCTCCGACAGGACCTTCAGGCTCTTCGGGTCGAACACCGTCACCGTGTCGGAGCGGCCGTTGCTGATGAAGCCGCGCCCGAGATCGGGCGCCAGCGCGACCCCGTGCACCCCCGAGAGGTTCGGGATCTCTCCCACCACCTTGCCGGAGTCCGGATCGAGCACGATGACGCGGGTGGAGCGGGTGATGTAGAGACGGCGCGCGGCGCTGTCGAAGGCCAGGTAATCCCAGCCGCCGTCGCCGCCGACCGCGATCGTCCGGTGCACCCGGTAGCCGGAAGACGCTCCCGAGGAGGACGGAGAAGCCGAGGGCGACGCCGCGGGAGGCGCCGCATGCGACGGAGTGCCGGCCGGCGAGGCGGCGGCCTGCGCCGCGCTCGCCGAGGCGGCCGCGGCGGCCGGTGCGGCGGCGGACAGCGCCGCCAGGAAGGCGAGGAGCGAGACCGCGACGGCGACGTCGAGGGCGGCGGACGAGCTGCGAGCTGACAGGGTGCGGCGGTGGAGCTGGCGCATCGACTCTCCTTTGGACGGCCGCGGCGCGCCGCCTCGCAGCGGCGAGGAAGCGGGCGCGGCCCGGATGACAAGGCAAAGCAGGTGAGCGAACCGGGCGCGTCGTGGACGAATCTCTCCTCCCCGACCCGGCACCGGCCCTATGGTAGACCGTAACGCGCCGAGCGGAGATCGGTTCCGGCGCGCAGGCGCTCGGCTTCCCCCGCTGCTAGGCTTGCATCGCTTGCATCGCTTGCATCGAGGGAGGAGGACGATGCCGTCGAGCACGGAAGCCCCGGACCAGGAAGCGCTCGGCCGCCTCGCCGGGATCCGCTGCGGCGCACTGATCCTCGCCGCGGTCCTCGCCTCCCCGGCCGTGCGCGGCCAGGAACCCGCGCCGGCGCGGCTCGAGCAGGCGACCATGGCCAAGGGTGAGGCGATCGACCTGCTTCGCGCGTGGCGCTTCCATCCGGGCGACGACCCGAGGTGGTCCGACCCTGCCTTCGACGACTCCAGGTGGGAGCTGGTCGAGCCGCTGCTGGCGCCCGGTAAGCTCCCGGCGGGCGGCTGGCCTGGGGTCGGCTGGTTCCGCCGTCATCTGCGCCTCGAACCGGCTCTCGCCGGGAAGGTCCTGGCGATCCGCGTGGAAGCACCCGGCGCCGCGCGGGTGTTCCTCGACGACCACGCCATCCTGAGCTCGGATCCCGCTCCCGGCACGACGGCCGGTGACTTCGGCCATGGCGCCTTCGGCGCGGCGCGCTTCGATTCCAGGTCCGAGCACCTGCTTGCCGTGCGCTACGAGCTCGGCGGCGCCGAGCCCGCGAGCGGTCTGCCGCCGGGCCGGGGCTTCCGCTTGTCGCTCGGGACGACCGCCAACGGCGCCCAGGGGGTCGCGCAGGAGCGCCGGCGGGGCTGGCTGGAAGCGACCGTCATCGTCTTGCCGTTGGCGCTGGCGCTGCTTCACCTGGCACTGTTCTGGGCCTACCCGAAGTCCCGCGAGAACCTCTTTTACGCGGCTTCGATGGCGGCATTCGCCGGCATCGTCGCCTGCGACCTGGCGGTCCTGCGAACCACGACCGGCGCGTGGCAGGAGCTGGTGCTCCGTGCCGGCACGCCGTTCATCCTGGCCGCGATCTTCTTCGTCCTGCTCACCTTCTTCGCCGTGCGCACGGCGCGGTTGCCGCGGTCTTGGATCGGCTTCGCGATCGCCGGCTGCGGGCTCGCGGTGTGGAGCTGGTTCGACCCCAGCCCGATGGCGCGATCCGGCAGCTGGTATGTCTACTTCGGCGCGATGGTCGTCGAGAGCCTCCGCGTCGGGAGGAGCGCCGAGACGTTGCCTCGCGAGGGGGCCCCGATCTTCTTCACCGGCCTGGCACTGCTCGGCGCGGCCGTCGTGCTCCAGATCCTGTTCAACCTCGGCGTCGTGCCGGCGATTCGCGGCATCACGGGTTGGTACATCGTCGGCATGCTCGCATTCGCCGTGGCGATGTCGCTCTACCTGGCGCGGTCCTTCGCTCGCACCAGGGTCCACCTCGAGCGGCGGCTGGCGGAGGTGCGCACCCTCTCCGCGCAGGTCCTGGACCAGGAGCGCGCGGCCCACGAGCAGGAGCTGCGCCGCCGCCTGCTCGAGGCGGAGAACACGCGCAAGGGCTCCGAAATCGCCGCCGCGCGGGAGCTCCAGCTCTCGATGCTGCCGGCCAGCCTGCCGCAGACCGCGGGGCTCGAGACGGCCGCCGCCATGACCACGGCGACCGAGGTCGGCGGCGACTTCTACGACTTCAAGCTCCGTGAAGACGGCAGCCTCATCGTCGCCGTCGGCGACGCCACCGGCCACGGTCTGCCGTCGGGCACACTGGTGACGGCGATCAAAGCCCTCTTCTCGGTGCTCGGCGACGGGCAGACCCTGCCTCGAGCGCTCGCCGAATGCAGCCGCGCGTTGCGCGGCATGAACTTCCGGCGCCTCCACATGTGTCTGACCATGGCCCGCATCACGCCGCGCACGGTCACCGTCTGTTCCGCCGCGATGCCCCCGGTGCTGCTCTATCGCGCCCGTACCGCGCAGGTCGAGGAGCTCGGCGCCGGGGGCCTGCCCCTCGGCTCGGGGCTGGACGCCGCCTGGGAGGAGCGCGGCGCGTCACTGGCGCCAGGCGACACCTTGCTGCTGGCGAGCGACGGCTTCGTCGAGCTGCTCGACCCGGCCGGGACCGCGCTGGGCTACGATGGCGCGGCGAGCGCCCTCCGCGAAGCGGGCGGCGCTCCGGCGGACGAGACCCTCCGGCGCCTGCTGGCCCACGCCGCCGCCTGGCGCGGCGACCGCGAGCCGACCGACGACGTCACGCTGGTCTGCGTGAGGGTTCGGACCCAGTAGCTCGTGGGCCGTCGCGTCGCGCGCCGCCGCGAGCCTGGCCACCAGGCGCGGCTATAATCGGGCCGTTGCGTCGCCGTCGCGCCGCGCCGTACCGCGCCGCACCGCCCAGGACGGGCGGGGCGAGCGGCCACGGGCGACGCTGCAGCACCCACCGGGCCCGGGGGCCTCGAGGTCGACAGTGACCGAGCCAGCCGCAGGATGGAAGCAGCTGCTGCCACCCGGGCCCTGGTACCGGCGACCCGGCGCCTACCCGATCCCCGCCTACTCGGAGTTCATGCCGCCGCCGCGCCTCGGCCGCCGCGCCTATGGCGGCGCCCGGGACGCGGTGCTGTTCGCCGAGGACGATCCGTGGGGCTGGCGGGTCACCGAGTACGAGGAGACTTTCGAGCTGCGCCCGGGTCTCGTCCATGTGGCGGGCCAGCTGCTCCATGCCCTGCAACGCCTGGGACGCGGCGACCGCGCCCACGGCCTCGGCAGGGTGAAGCTGCGCGACAACCCCTTCTGGCCGGAGCCGCTGGCTGGCGCCGGGGCGCCGCGGCACGAGCGTTACCTGGTCCTCTCGCCGCTCGCCCTGACCTGCACCCAGGACGACAAGGGGCGGGTGCGCTGGACCCTGTTCGGCGCCAGCGAGCAGGGACCGGCGCGCCCGTTCTGGCGCGGTTTCTGGAGCGCCCCCGGCGAAGAGCTGGCGGCGGCCGCTGGCCTCGCCTTCTGCCGCCGGCTGACCGGCGCCGCGGCCGCCAATGGCGCGGACACCGCGGACGCCGCCGGCGATCCGCCGTTGAGCGCCGAGGCGGCGATCCGCGATCTGCTCGCGCAGGGCTTCCGCATCCTGCCCGGCGGCATCGAGGGGGCCGGAGGCGCCGCCATCTCGGAGGGCGGCGAGGGCGGCCGCGCCGCCGGCGCTTCCGGCACGTCGGGCATCGGCTTCTGGCGCGAGCACGGGTTGCCCTCCTGGACGGCGCCGCTGATGTGGCGGCAGGACGAGCCGGCGGCGGCGGTACGCTTCCTGCTCACCTTCCGCCCCTTCGCCGGCCTGCCCGAGGAGGTGCGACGCGCCTACCTGGCCGGCGAGCTCCAGCTGCTTCCCTTCCCCGGCAGCCTGCTCTTCTGGGGCGCGCCGCCGTACCGCGCGCTGGCCCGCGAGCTGCCGCTGGCCTTGCAGATCCCGCTGCTCCATCCGATCGAGCGCAGCGAGGAGATTCACCGGCTGCGCGTGCCGCAGTCTGGCTGGCTGCACGAGCCCCACGCCGACCACCCGGAGCCCGCCGCCGAGCATGGGCCCGTCCGCAACAGCTTCCGCCGCACCCACCGCTGGCAGCGGATCGAGCGGCAGGAGGACGCGCTCGCGGTCAGCGGCCACGAGGACCGCATGGCGCACGTGTTGTTCAGCGCCGACGCCGACGACCTCGGCCTCTACGGCAAGCCGATGGCGCGCAACTCCCAGCTCTGGACCCACGACTACCGCCTGCTGCTCGACGGCCCGCATGCCGGACGTGGCGAGCTCGCCGCCGCCGCCGGACGGTTGGCGGCGGGCGGCACCTTCGGCTACCGCTTCCTCTACCCGGCGATGCGAGTGGGCGAGCACGAGGTTTACTGGCACCGCCTGCTCGCGGCCCTGCCCGACGCCGGCGGCGGCCAGCCGGCGCTGGTGGAGGGAGCCCCTCTCGGCTACCTGACCGCCTACCGTGCCAGCCAGCCGGACCTCGCGCACCCGGTGGAGCTCTGGCCGCGCCTGCTCGCCAGGCCGGCCCACCGCGCCGCCATCGATCTGGCCCACCCGGCGACACCGCCGCCGAAGCCGCCGGGAGCCGCGATCGTCGACTACCGGCGCGCGGTCAACAACGCGCGCAAGCTGCTCGACGCCTGGCAGCTGCTCGGCGGTGCGCCGCTGCCCGAGAGCTTCGCCAGGGCGCTGGTCCGGCTGCGGAAGGACGAGACGCTCGCGGCCTGGCTGGACAGGCTGGCGGCGGCGGCGGGGGCCGGGGACGGCAGGCCGTCACCGAGCCCGGGCGCCGGCGCGCCGCCGGGGCTCGCCGGCGAGCTGCACGCCCGCATCGCGATGACGGCACCGCAGGCGCCGGCGGCGGCGAAGGCGAAGTCCGCCGGTGCCGCTGCCGCCGCCGGCGCGGGCGCCGCCGGAGCGGCAGGCGGCGAAGAGGCGCCGCTCACCTTCCGGCACACCGCCAACCGGCGCTTCGAGCAGGCCTACTGGAAGCGCATCGCCTTCCTCGCCGAGGGACGCTTCGTCAACAAGGACAACGCCGATGTCGTGCGCGACCCGGTCACCCTGGCGCAGCTCACCCATCGCCAGCGCGACCTCGACGCGCTCGCCGAGCACCTGCTGGGCTATTACCGGCAACTGATTGCCACGCGCGGCATGGACGGCCAGGCCGCCGCCGGCGACCTGCCGTTCCGCTGGCAGACCGACTTCGACTTCGCCTGGTCGGGCGGCTGGCTGGGCAACCAGCAGGGACATCTCGAGGAGCGCAACCTGCTGATCGCCATTCCCGGCCGCGACCGCGGCCGCGCCGTGATCATGGCCGACCACTACGACACGGCCTACATGGAAGACCGCTACGGCTACCAGCACGGCGGCCACGGGCCGCGCCTCGCCGCCGCCGGCGCCGACGACAACCATTCGGCGACGGTGGCGCTGATGCTGGCGGCCCCGATCTTCCTCGAGATGAGCCGCGCCGGCCAGCTCGGCTGCGACGTCTGGCTGGTGCACCTGACCGGCGAGGAGTTCCCCTCCGACTGCCTGGGCGCGCGCCACCTCACGCAGTCGCTGGTCGAGGGCACGCTGCGGCTGC
>DATNKH010000239.1:0-4815 GCA_035603475.1 Thermoanaerobaculia bacterium | reverse complement strand
GGCCGCCATCACCGCCGTCGCGAAGGCCGCGGCTGGTCCCGCCGCCGCCGGTCCTGCCGGCGCGAGCCCGGCCGGGTCCAGGGGAGCTGCCGTCACCGCCGCCGACGACGACGACGATGCGGCGAGCGAGGACGCGCCCGAGCTGTGGCACAGCCAGCCGGCCGCGCCGCCGCGGCCGACGCCGCGGGTCCCGACGTCCTCGCCGCCGCCAGGACCGGCAGGAGATCTGCTCGATGCGGTTCTCTGAGCTGATCGACGGCCTCGCCGCCGGGCCGAGCATCCCGCCGCGGCAGGACCCGCGCGATCTCCACCCGCGCGATCCACGAGAGCGCTTCGACGCGCTCGGTCCACGAGCGCGGCTTGACCCGCGCGATCCGCGAGAGCGCTTTGACGCGCTCGATCCGATCATCGTGGGCGTCACCCACGATTCGCGCCGGGTTGAGCCCGGCGACCTCTACGTCGCCCTGCCCGGCCAGCGCTTCGACGGCTGGGACTTCGCGGCCTCGGCGGTCGCGGCCGGCGCCGTGGCGGTGGCGGGCGCACCGCCGCGCGAGCCGGCGCTGGCGGACGCCCTGACCGTGCCGTGGGCGCCGCTCGCCGATCCCCGGGCCGGGCTGGCGGCCCTGGCGGCGCGGGTCTACGGCCATCCCGACCGCGAGCTGGTGATGGCCGGCGTCACCGGCACCAACGGCAAGACCACCGTGGCGCTGCTGATCGCCGCGATGCTCGAGGCGGCTGGGCTGCCGGCCGGCTTTCTCGGCACCTTGGGCCACCGCTTCGGCGAGCACGCCGTTGCCGGGAGGGGGGGCGGCTACGGCCACACCACGCCCGAGTCGTCCGACCTCTATCGCACCCTGCGCGAGATGCGCGATGCCGGCGCCCGCGCCGCGGCGATGGAGGTGTCCTCGCACGCCCTGGCGATGCAGCGCGTCGCCGGCGCGGCGTTCGACGTCGCGGTGTTCACCAATCTCACCCGCGACCATCTCGATTACCACCAGGACATGGAGAGCTACTTCGCCGCCAAGCGCGGGCTCTTCGCGCAGCTCAAGCCGGGTGCGCGGGCGGCGATCAACGCCGGGGACCCCTACGGCAGGCGGCTGGCGGCCGAGCTGCCGGAGGCGCTGACCTTCGGCGAGGGCAGCGCCGTGCGGGCGAGCGCGGTGCGCCTGTCGACCGGCGGCATCGCGGCGCGGCTCGAGACGCCGCGCGGCGCTCTCGAGATCGACTCGCCTCTCCTCGGACGCTACAACCTCGACAACCTGCTGGCGGCGGCGGCGGCGGCCGAGGCCCTCGGGCTGCCGCACGCGGCGATGGCGCGCGGCATCGCAGCTGGCCGCCGGGTCCCCGGGCGGATGGAGCCGGTGGACCGCGGCCAGCCGTTCCCGGTGTACGTCGACTACGCCCACACCGGCGCGGCGCTGGCCGCCGCGCTCGCCGCGGTGCGCGAGGTGGCCGGCGGCAACCGGGCCGACCCGGTCAAGGTGGCCGTGGTCTTCGGCTGCGGCGGCGAACGCGATCCGGGCAAGCGCTCGGTGATGGGGAGGACGGCCGGCGAGCTGGCCGACCTGCCGATCGTCACCTCCGACAACCCGCGCGGCGAGGACCCGCTGGCGATCATGGCGGCGGTGGAGGAGGGGGTGAAGGCGAGCGGCAACTCGCGCTACCGGCTGGTGCCCGACCGCCGCGAGGCGATCCGCGCCGCGCTCGCCGCCGCCGGACCCGGCTGGGCGGTGCTGGTAGCCGGCAAGGGTCACGAGCGCGAGCAGATCGTCGGCGACCGCAAGCTGCCGTTCTCCGACGTCGAGGAGATCGGGCGGGCGCTGGAGGAGCTCCGTGGCTAGCCTGCTCGCCAGCGAGGCGGCGAGCGCCGCCGGCGGCCGGGTGATCGCGGGCGACGCCCAGGCGCGCCTGCACGGTGCCGCGATCGACTCGCGGGCGGTGCGCGGCGGCGAGCTGTTCTTCGCCTTCGCCGGCGCTCACGCCGACGGCCACCGCTTCGTCGGCGACGCCTTCCGTCGCGGCGCCGCCGGCGCCGTGGTCCAGGACCCGGCCGCGGCCGCGGCCAGCTGGGCGCCTTACGCCGGGGAGCCGCCGGCGGGAGCTGCCGCGATGGCCGCGCCGGTGGCCGCGCGAGCGGCCGCGGCGCCGGAGCTTCGCGGGCGGGCGCTGATCCAGGTCGCCGACACGCTGGCGGCGCTGCACGACGTGGCGCGCGTCGTGCGGCGGCGGGTGCCGCGGCGCCTGATCGGGATCACCGGCTCGGCCGGCAAGACGACCACCAAGGAGCTGCTGGCGGCGATGCTGGCGACCCGTTACCGGGTGGCGCGCAACCCCGGCAACTTCAACAACCTCTACGGCTTCCCCCTGGCGCTGCTGAACGTCCCGGACGACGCCGAGTGGATGGTCGCCGAGATGGGGATGTCGACGCGGGGCGAGCTGCGGCAGCTGTCGCTGCTCGGGCGGCCGGACGTCGCTCTCTTCACCGTCGTGCGGCCCGCCCATCTGGAGTCGTTCGACAGCCTGCGCGGCATCGCCGAGGCCAAGGCCGAGCTGCTCGCCGGCCTGGCGCCCGGCGGGCTGGTGGTGGCCAACGCCGGCGACCCCGAGGTGGTGCGCATCGCGCTGCGCTACCTGGCCGAGGGTGGCGGGGAGGACGGCGGAAGAGACCATGAGGGCGGCGCTTTGGAGAACCCGGCAGGCATTGCCGTCCCAGCCCTTGGGCAGGCCCGCGGCAGGCGGCGCGTCGTCTGGTACGGCGTCCGCTCCGCGGCATTCGGCGGCGGGCAGGCGGCGGCCTCCGAGGCCTCGCATGCCCTCGTGCCGCCACTGGACGTCGTGGCGCTCGATCCGGCGCCCGGCCCCGGGGGGATCGGCAGCCGCTTCGTCCTCCTGGCCGGCGGCCGGTCGCAGGAGGTGTGGCTGCCGCTGCACGGTCTCTACAACGTGGAGAACTGCCTGGCCGCCGCCGCCTGCGCCTTCGCCCTGGGCGTGACGCTGGCGGACGTCGCGGCGGCGGCCGAGCAGGCGCGGCCCGCCACCGGCCGCGGCGTCGTGCACCGCGTCGTGCTCCACGGCGCCGGCGCGCGCGAAGAGGGAGAGCAGGCGCCCGACCGCGGCGGGCGCGGCGAGCGCGGCGACCTGACGGTGATCGACGACAGCTACAACTCGAACCCGGACGCCCTGGAGAAGGCGCTGGCGGGAGCGGCGCAGCTGCCGGCGGCACGCCGCCTGGCGGTGCTCGGCGACATGCTCGAGCTGGGTCCCGAGAGTCCGCGCTTCCACCGCCAGGGCGGCCTGGCGGCGGCGCGCCTGGGCTTCGACCTCGTGGCCGGAGTGGGCGAGCTGGCGCGCGAGCTGGTGGCCGGCGCGCGCGAGGGCGGCGCCGCGGCGGCCTGGCACCCGGACGCCGGCGCCGCCGCCGACTGGGCGGCCGCCGCGGTGCAGCCGGGCGACGTGGTGCTGGTCAAGGGCTCGCGCGGCATCGGCCTGGACGCCGTGGTGCGCCGGCTGCTGGCGCTCGGCGAGACCGGCCGGGGCGGGGAGGCGTGACCCATGCTCTACCACCTCCTCTACCCGCTGCGCGACCTCTTCCCGGTGCTCAACGTCTTCCGCTACATCACCTTCCGGGCGGCGGCGGCGATCGTCACCGCGCTGCTGCTGTCGCTGCTCCTGGGCCCGCGGTTCATCCGCACCCTGCGGCGCCTCTCGGTCGGCCAGAACATCCGCGACGTCGGGCCGGAGGCGCACCAGGTGAAGGCGGGCACGCCGACGATGGGGGGGTTGCTGATCCTGTTCGCGGTGCTGGTGGCGACGCTGCTCTGGGCCAACCTCACCAACGTCTACGTCTGGCTGGTGGTGCTGGTCACCACCGCCTTCGGCGCCATCGGCTTCGCCGACGACCTGCTCAAGGTGCGCCGCCACCGGAACCTGGGCCTGACGGCGGCCGCCAAGTTCTGGCTGCAGGTGGCGGCCGCCGGTGCGATGGGGGTGGCGCTGCTCTTCCTGCCGCCGGAGTACGGCTTCAACACCACGTTGTCGTTCCCGTTCCTCAAGCAGCTGCGGCCGGACCTCGGGTACGTCTACATCCCCTTCGTGGTGCTGGTGCTGGTGGGCTCGTCGAACGCGGTCAACCTGACCGACGGCCTCGACGGCCTCGCCATCGGCGCCACCACGGTGGCGGCCGGGACCTACGCCATCTTCACCTACCTGGCCGGCAACCGGCTGATCGCCAACTACCTGCAGATCTCGTACGTGGCAGGGGTCGGCGAGGTGGCGGTGTTCTGCGGCGCGCTGGTCGGCGCCGGGCTCGGCTTCCTGTGGTTCAACTCCCACCCTGCCGAGGTGTTCATGGGCGACGTCGGCTCGCTGTCGCTCGGCGGCGCCATCGGCAGCGTGGCGGTGATTGCCAAGCAGGAGCTGCTGCTGGTCCTGGTCGGCGGCCTCTTCGTGCTCGAGGCGCTGTCGGTCATCGTGCAGGTGGGCTCGTTCAAGCTGCGCGGGCGGCGGGTGCTGCGCATGGCACCGCTGCACCACCATTTCGAGCTGTCCGGCTGGGCGGAGCCGAAAGTGATCGTTCGCTTCTGGATCCTGTCGATCCTCTTCGCCCTGCTGTCGCTCTCGACGCTGAAGCTGCGATGAACGTGCCCTGGGGCAGCGGCCGCTTCGAGCGGGTCCTGGTATACGGCCTGGGGCTGTCGGGCCGCGCCGCCTCTCGCCTGCTGCTGGCGCGCGGCGTGGCGGTGGCGGCGGTGGACGACCGGCCCGGCGTCGATCCCGGCGAGCTCGCCGCCGACACACGGTTCGAGCTGCTGGCGG
>DATNKH010000238.1:0-2619 GCA_035603475.1 Thermoanaerobaculia bacterium | reverse complement strand
TCCACGAGTATCAGGCGAAGGAGATCCTTCGCGCTCATGGGGTGGCGACGCCTCGGGGGCGGGTGACGGACGATGCGGCGGAGGCGGCGCGGATTTGCGTGGAGATGGGGGGGAGGTGCGTGGTGAAGGCGCAGATCCATGCGGGTGGGCGGGGCAAGGGGGGCGGGGTCAAGCTGGCCGGGTCGCCGGAGGAGGCGCGCGAGATCGCGGGCCGGATCCTGGGGATGCGGCTGGTGACGCCGCAGACCGGGCCGGAGGGGCAGGTCGTGCGGCGGGTGCTGATCGAGGAGGCTCTCGACATCGCCCGCGAGCTGTATGTCTCGGTGACCCTCGACCGGCATGCGGGCAAGCCGATCGTCATGGCCTCGGCGGCGGGGGGCATGGAGATCGAGGAGGTGGCGGCGCGCGATCCCGGCGCCATCCTGCGCCAGGAGGTCGAGCCGCTGCTCGGCCTGCTGCCGTTCCAGGGCCGGGTGCTGGCGCGCGGGCTGGGACTGTCCGGCGCCACGGCCGGCAAGGCGGCGAAGCTGCTGTCGGCGCTGGCCGGCGCCTACCTGGCGACCGATGCGTCGCTGGTCGAGATCAATCCGCTGCTGGTGACGGGTGGCGGCGACGTGCTCGCCCTGGACGCGAAGATGACCTTCGACGACAACGCGCTCTTCCGCCGGCCCGAGGTGCTCGCCATGCGCGACCTGGCGGAGGAGAATCCGATGGAGGTCGAGGCCGCCAAGTACAACCTCAACTACATCAAGCTCGACGGCAACATCGCCTGCATGGTCAACGGCGCCGGCCTCGCCATGGCGACGATGGACATCATCAAGCTCTATGGCGGCGAGCCCGCCAACTTCCTCGACGTCGGCGGCGGCGCCTCCCAGGAGGCGGTGAAGAATGCCTTCCAGCTGCTCGTCTCGGACCCGGGCGTGCGGGCCGTGCTGATCAACATCTTCGGCGGCATCGCTCGCACCGACCGCATCGCGCGCGGCGTCGTGGGGGCGATCGAGGAGCTGGGCAACGTCAGCCTGCCGGTGGTGGTGCGGCTCGAGGGCACCAACGTCGAGCAGGGACGCGAGGTGCTGCGCCAGGCGCCGTTCCACTTCATCGTCGCCGAGCACATGGCGGACGCCGCCGAGAAGGTGGTGGCGGCGGCCAGGGAGACGGGGCACTAGATGGCGATCTGGGTGAACGGCGACACGCGCCTGGTGGTGCAGGGCATCACCGGCAAGGAGGGCACCTTCCACGCCCTGGCTTGCCGCGAGTACGGCACGCGGGTGGTGGCCGGGGTGACGCCGGGCAAGGGGGGCACCACGGTCGGCATCCCCGAGGGCAGCGAGGGCAGCGGTGGCGGCGAGCAGCGCGAGGGCATCCCGGTCTACGACTCGGTGGCCGAGGCGCGCGCCGCGACGGATTGCAACGCCTCGATGATCTTCGTGCCGCCGCCCTTCGCCGCCGATGCCATCATGGAGTCGGCGGCGGCGGGCATCGCGCTGACGGTCTGCATCACCGAGGGGATCCCGGTGTCTGACATGCTGCGGGTCAAGGCCTTCCTGGCCGATCACCCCACCCGCCTGATCGGGCCCAACTGCCCCGGTGTGATCTCCCCCGGGATGGCGAAGATCGGCATCATGCCGGGACACATCCATCGTCCTGGAGGCGTCGGCGTCATCAGCCGCTCGGGCACCCTGACCTACGAGGCGGTGTGGCAGCTCACCAACCTCGGCCTCGGGCAGTCGACCTGCGTCGGCATCGGCGGCGATCCGATCAACGGCACCAACTTCATCGACGTGCTGCAGGCCTTCGCCGCCGACCCGGCGACGGTGGGCATCGTGATGATCGGGGAGATCGGCGGCAGCGCCGAGGAGGAGGCGGCGGCCTGGATCGCCGTCAACTACGACCGCCCGGTGGTCGGGTTCATCGCCGGCCGCACCGCCCCCCCGGGGCGCCGCATGGGTCATGCCGGAGCGATCGTCGCCGGTGGCCGCGGCACCGCGGCCGAGAAGATGGCGGCGATGCGGGCTGCCGGCCTGCACGTCGTCGAGTCGCCGGCCAAGCTCGGCGAGGCCATGGCGCGCGCGCTGGGGGCTTGAGAATGGCGGCCACGGCGGTATCGCCGGCGGCGCCGAGGTGAGCGCGACTTGCATGGATTAGAGCGCTGCCCCGGAGACGGTTGGCTGGCGCTGCTGGGCGGCGGCGAGTTCAGCTTCGGCCAGACCCTCGCGGCCGATCGAGCGTGGCTGGCGCGCTGCGGGCCGGGACCGGTCGGCTTCGTGCCGGCGGCGAGCGGGTCGAACGACTACCCGCGGCACTTCGCGGCCTACCTGGAGGAGGCGTTCGAGCGCGAGGTCGAGACGGTGCCCATCTACCGCGCCCGCGACGCGCGGCGCGGGCGCAACGCCGAGCGGCTCCGCGAGGTCGCCGCGGCCTATCTCGGCGGCGGCGTCACCGACCATCTGCTCGAGGCGATGGCCGGCTCGCCGGCGGCCGCGGCGCTCGGCGAGCGCCTGGCCGGCGGCGGCATGGTGGTGGCGATCGCCGCCGCCGCCCAGGCCGCGGGAGCCGTGGCGCGCAGCATCGCTCCGGGCCAGACCCTGCCGGGCTTCGGCTGGCTGCCGGCCGGCGTGG
>DATNKH010000237.1:0-2927 GCA_035603475.1 Thermoanaerobaculia bacterium | reverse complement strand
GTTCGGCCAGGAGGTCGCGCAGGCAGGCGCGCAGCAGCTCGCGGTCGCCCGCGTGCAGGGCGTGCACCAGCGCCGCGAGGTTCTGGGCGTGGGCGACCGCGAGGCCGAGCGGCACCGTGGCCGGGAGGGCGGCCCGGGCAGCGCGAGTGGTCAGGGTCAACGCCGGCACCGCCAGCACGAAGCGCAGGTCGTCCGGGAAGGGCAGCAGCCGCGCCCCGCCGCCGGGGTCGACCAGGCGCAGCCCGCCGAGCAGCGCCGCCGCGACGTTGTCCAGGTGCAGGTCGCCCGCGGCATACGCCTCCGCTTCGCCGGCGGCCGCGAGCAGCCCGGCCTCGTCGAGCGGCCGCCCCAGCAGCGCGTCGAGGGCGCGCACCACCGCCACCACCGTGGCGCTGCTCGAGCCCAGGCCGCTGCCCACCGGCAGCCCCTTCGTCAGGCGCAGCACGAGCCGCGGCAGCGGCCGGCCGCGCAGGATGCCTGCGACGGCGGCGCAGGCCTTGACGGCGACGTTGTCGGCAGGGTCGGCAGGCAGCTGGTGCGCGAAGGGGCCGTCACAGATCAGCGTGACGTCGGGCGGCAGCCCCGGCGCTGGCGGCCGCAGCTTGCCGATCTCGCCAATCTCGCCAATTTCGCCGCTCTCGCCGCGCTCGCCGCTCTCGGCGCTCTCGCCGCTCTCGCCGCTCTCGCCGATCTCCACGATGTCGCCCCAAGGCTCGCCGCCGGCCGGAGCCACGGCCGCGCCGAGGACGTCGAAGCCGGCTGCCAGGTTGCCGATGCCGGCGGGACCGTAGGCGCGGACGCGCTTCACGGGTAGACCCCCTGGACGAGGCGCATGACGTCCGCGAGCACCGCCGCGGCGGTGACCTCGGCGCCGGCGCCGTAGCCGCGCACCACCAGCGGCCGCGGGCTGTAGGCGGCGGTGGTGAAGCTGACCGCGCTCTCGCCGTCGCGGACGGCGAACAGCGGATGCTCGCGCCCGACCGCCACCGGACCCACGCGACAGCTGCCGGCATCGGCGGCGGCCACGAAGCGCAGCGCCTGGCCCTGCGCCCGCAGCTCGGCGGCGCGGGCCGCGAAAGCCGCGTCGAGCTGCGGCAGCCGCTCCATGAACGCCTCGAGGCCGCCGCCGGCGTCGAAGTCGGGCGGCAGCAGCCCCGCGACCTCCACCTGCTCGAGCTCGAGGGAGCCGCCCAGCTCGCGGTGCAGGATGAGCGCCTTGCGCGCGACGTCCATGCCCGAGAGGTCCTCCCGCGGATCGGGCTCGGTGAAGCCGGCCTGCCGCGCCCGCTCGACGGCCGCGTGGAGCGGCACCTCCTGCTCCAGCAGGCCGACGATGAACGACAGGGAGCCGCTGAGAATGCCCTCGATGCGCAGCACGCGATCGCCGCCCGCCAGCAGGTCGCGCAGGGTGTTGATCACCGGCAGGCCGGCGCCGACGTTGGTCTCGTAGTGGAAGCGGCGGCGGTGGCGGGCGAGCACGCCGCGCAGCGCGCGATAGCCCGCGAGCGGACCGCTGTTGAGCTTCTTGTTGGCGCCGACCAGGTGGAAGCCCGCCGCGGCGAAGTCGCCGTAGGCCGCGGCGAGATCGGCGGCGCTGGTGCAGTCGACCAGCACCGGGCATCCCGGCCGGCGACGGCGCACCGAGTCGCGCAGCGCTTCCAAGTCGAGCGGCCCGCCGCGGGCCGCCAGGGCGTCGAGGGCGCCTGCCGGCTCGATCCCGGCGGGGTCGAGCAGCATCCGCCGCGACGCGGCGACGGCGCACAGGCGCAGCTCCACGCCGCGCCCCCGCAGGCCGTCCTGCTGCCGGGCGAGCTGCACCAGCAGCTGCCTGCCGACCAGGCCGACGCCCATGAGGTAGAGCTCGAGGCGCTCGCAGCCGTCGAAGAAGCGGGCATGCACCGCTTCCATCGCGCGGGCGCCCTGCTCGCCGGGGATCACGGCCGAGATCGAGCGCTCGCTGGACCCCTGCGCGATGGCCACGACGTTGCAGTCCAGGTCCCCGAGCGCGCCGAACAGCGCGCCGGCGACGCCTGGCTGGTGGCGCATGCCGTCGCCGATCAGGCTGAGGATCGCCAGGTCGCGCCGCAGAGCCACCGCGTCCATCAGGCCCGCGGCGCGCTCCGCCGCGAAAGCCCGCTCCAGCAGGCCGGCCGCCGTCTCGGCGCTCTCTTGCGCCACGCAGACGGAGATGGCGCACTCGCTGGAGCCCTGGGTGATGAGGACGACATTGATCTCTCGCGCCGCCAGTGCCGCGAAGACGCGCGCCGCCATGCCCGGCACCCCGCGCATGCCGGGGCCGGAGACGTCCAGCAGCGCCGCGCCGCGCAGCAGCGAGAGGCCCCGCGCCGGCCGGCCCGACGCCGCGCGGGCCAGGATCTGCGCGTCGGGGGAGCGTGCGGAGAGCGTCCTGCTCGCCGGCCTGCTGCGCGCGGGCGGCCTGCCGTGCCTCGAGCTGGATCCTTGCGCGGTGCTGCCGTGCGAAGGCGATGCGCTCGAGGCGGTGCCGCTGCCCGCCCTGATCCGCGAGCGGCTGGCCGGCTTCCGGGAGGGCGAGGCCCCGCTCGGTCTGCTGCCCGGCTTCTTCGGCGGCCGGGCGCCGAAAGGTCCACGGGCTGAGCGGGGCCATCCGGCCGAGCCGGCCGAGCCGGTGCTGCTGGGACGCGGCGGCTCGGACCTCTCGGCCGCTCTCGCCGCGGCGGCCCTGGATGCGCGGCTGCTGGAGATCTGGACCGACGTGGACGGCGTGTTCACCGCCGATCCGCGCGTGGTGCCGACGGCTGCCTGCCTGGCGGAGCTGAGCTTCGACGAGGCCATGGAGCTGGCGCATTTCGGCGCCAAGGTGCTGCACCCCCGCACCATCGGCCCGGTGCGGGCGCAGGGGATCCCGCTGCGGGTCCGCAACAGCCTCGCCCCGGACCGCCCCGGCA
>DATNKH010000236.1:0-12059 GCA_035603475.1 Thermoanaerobaculia bacterium | reverse complement strand
CGTTGGCCTCGCCCAAAGCTCGGCCGGGAGGGAGATCCGCCGCCCGAGGATCAGGTCTGCGGCTCTTGGCCTTCGGCGGTGCCGGCGGCCAGGGCTCCGGAGCCGATCAGCTTGCGGAGCGAGGTCTGGACCATCTCGTCGATCTCGTCCTGGGGGCTGGTGGCTGACGTCGGGGCGTAGAGGGTGCTGGGATCCGCGTACATCTGCTCGAGCAGGCGGAAGAGGCGGTCCTCCTCCGGTCCGGCGGCGGTCGCGATGGGGCAGGCCGCCGCGAAGAACCTGCCGGGGGAGAAGCCGATCACCCGCAGCATGCTGAGCAGGTGCTCGACCTTCAGGCCGAGGCCGCCGCGCATCAGGCGGGTGATGGTGCCGACCCGCCAGCCCAGCTCGCGCTCGACCTCCCGATAGGTATGGTTCGACAGTCGGATGGCGTTCTTGAGCAGCGAGACGATGCGATCCTTTTCGTCAGATGGCATTCTGTGATCCTACAATGCATTTAGCGCCAACGGAAGATCCGGAGGGCCACCAGGAAACTGGCGAGGCCCCAGGCGGCGACGATGGCGAGCTTGGCGGCCACCGCAGCCGGCGACCATCCCTCGGTGATGACGCCGCGCAGGGCGTCGTTGAGGGCGGTGAGCGGTAGCGCCCGGACGACCGGCTGTACCCGCTCGGGGAACCTCTCCGAGGAGAAGAACACTCCCGACAGCAGCCACATCGGCAGCATCACCAGGTTGGCCAGGCCGCTCGCCCCCTCGATGGTGCGCGCCCGCGAGGCGATGAGCAGCCCCAGGCCGCAGAAGGTCATCGCGCCGACGAGGCTGGTGACGAGCAGCAGCCAGAGAGAGCCGCGCACCGCGACGCCGAACACCAGCCAGCCGACGCCCACCAGGATGACGATCTCGGGCAGCAGGAAGACGAGGCGTCCCAGCACCTGGGCCAGCAGGTAGTGGCTGCGGCGCATCGGCGTCGCCACCAGCCGCTTGAGCAGCTGCTTCTGGCGGGCGGTGGTGATGCCGAAGGCCAGGCTCCAGATGCCGGTCCCCATCAGGTTCATTCCGACCAGCCCGGGGATGAGGAAGTCGATGTAACGCGAGCCCTTCTCGGTCACCAGGTCGGAGCGGATGGCGATCGCGTCGGTGCGCCCGGCGGCGCGCTGCAACGCATCCTCGGCCTCGAGGCGGGCGATGCGCGAGTCGGGGCGCGTCTGGTCGAACTGAAAGATCCAGGGCGTCCCGGCCTCGATCAGCAGCGAGACCTTCCCGGTGCGCAGCGCCTCCCGCGCCTCGCCGGGCGACATCGTCCTGACGAGCAGGACCGGGGAGCGCCCCAGGGCGGCGGCGGCGCGGTCCGCCCCGGCGCCGGCGACGAGGCCGATCGGGATGCGGTCCGGCGCCTTGTCGCGGAACGCCAGTCCCAGGGCGACGGCCAGCAGCAGCGGGAAGGCGAAGACCCAGAACAGCGCTTCCGGCTCACGCACGAACTCGCGGAAGCGCGAGAGGGTGAGCTGCCACAGCGGCGAGGGACGGTCGCTCATCGGGAGTCATCTCCTGGAGTGCGGGTGGAGGGCGGGGCGCGGCGGCGCTCTGCGGCGGCTCTCGCTTGCCGTCATTCCTCGCGCAGCGCCCGGCCGGTGAGCGCCACGAAGACGTCCTCGAGCGTCGCGCGATGCGTCGAGAGGTGCACCAGGCGGGCCCCCGACCGCTCGACCGCCGCGAGCAGCGCGGGCACACCGGCGATCAGCGACCCCACGGCCAGCGACCAGTTGGCGCCACGGCGGCGGACCTCGCGGACTCCCTCGAGGTGCAGCAGGCTCTCGCGCGGCAGCTCCGGCTCGGAGGCGAACTCGACGACGTCGGCCGCATGCAGGGAGGCGATGAGCTCGGCGGGCGTGCCGAGCGCGATGACGCGCCCATGGTCGACGATCGCCACCCGGTCGCAGAGGCGCTCGGCCTCTTCCATGTAGTGCGTGGTGAGCGCGACGGTGCCGCCGCCGCCCCGGAAATCGGTCACCTGCTCCCAGAGCTGCAAGCGGCTCTGCGGGTCGAGGCCGGTGGTCGGCTCGTCCAGGAAGAGCAGCTCCGGATCGCCCACCAACGCGCAGGCGACGGCGAGGCGCTGCTTCTGGCCGCCCGAGAGCTTGCCGACCGGGGCGTCGCGCTTCTCGTCGAGAGCGAGGCGCCGCATCACCTCCTCGGGCCGGCGGCCGCGGATGTAGAAGGAGCGGAACAGCCGCAGCGTCTCGAGGACGGTCAGCTTCGGCGACAGTTGTGTCTCCTGAAGCGCCAGGCCGAGGCGCTGGCGCAGCGCCTGGTTCCCCTTGCCCCAGGCGAAGCCCAGCACCTCGACCTCGCCGGCGTCGGGGACGGTGAGCCCCTCGAGGATCTCGAGGGTGGTGGTCTTGCCGGCGCCGTTCGGTCCCAGGAGGCCGAAGCACTCGCCGCGCCGCACCTCGAGATCGAGGCCGTCGACGGCGACCACCTCGCCGTAGCGCTTGACCAGGCCGCGGCAGCGCACGGCGACCTCGTGCGCGGCGGGCGCCGCCATGGTCTGCGGGGAGGTCGCGGGCAACGATTCGAGTGGTGCGAGCGATTGGGTCATGGCGGCCGGTACCGGGTCGGGAACGGTCGGCCGGGAAACTAGCACAGTTGTGCGGCGGCCGGATGGCGAGGCATCCCCCCGCCCGCAACAGGCGATGAGGACGAAGAACCTGGTAGAGGCGGCCGCTTACTGGAAGTAACCGTTCACGTCGATCAGGAAGTTGGTGCCGGTGGTGGAGGAGTTCAGCACGCCGACGGTGCCGGTGCCGTCGGTCGCCAGCATCAGGACGGAGTTGTTGGCCCGGGTCTGGCCGGCGCCGAAGTTGAGGTTGCTGGTGCCGAGCGGCAGGGCGTTGCCGGGAAAGAGGCTGAGGAAGCCGGCGGCCGAGCTGATGACGGTCAGGTTGGCGGAGACCGCGACCGCCGAGCCGGGGATGCCGCAGGTGCCGGCGATCGTGAAGCTCCGCGTCTGGGTGGCCGACAGCGCCGGCCCTCCGAGCGGGCCGACGGCGTTGCGGGTGTCGACGACCCGGCAGGGAGGCACGGTGAAGAAGCCGGCCGGCCCGAGCGGCGGCGAGTAGAAGAAGCTCCTGGCAAGGGTGCCGGCGCCGCCGCCGCCGCTGACCACGACGTCCACGAGGCCGGTGACGTGCGCACCGGTCACGGCGGTGATGGTTCCCGGGCCGGTGACGTTGACGCCGGTCGCGGCGACGCCTCCGATGGTCACCGCATCGCCGCTCTGGAAGTTGCTGCCCGAGATGACGACCGCGGTGCCGCCCGCGGTCGGACCGACGTCGGGGTGGATGGCGGACACCGCCGGCGCCGCGACGTTCCCCTGCGTCATGCAGACCCCGAGCGCGCTGCCGATGTGGGGATTGATCACCGCCACGGTGCGCGGGTGGAAGACCATGTCGGTCTGGCAGCCGCTGAGCAGGTGGCAGTAGCCCATGATGGTGCCGTAGACGTTCGGCACGCCGTTGATCGTCGTCGGCGCCGGACAGACCTGGGGCCCCGAGTAGCAGCCCGGCTCGACGTTCCAGCACTCGTCGATCGGCGGGGAGTAGCAGTGGGTGTGGACGGAGCCGAAGTTGTGGCCGATCTCGTGGCCGACGATGAGCGCGTCGCCGGCCAGGTAATCGATCAGGAACACCTGGCTGAAGTTGTAGCCGTAGCCGTGGTCGCACAAGCTGCCGACCCAGGCGATGCCGGAGGCGGAGTAAGCCGAGGGCGACTTGCCCGAGAGCATGCTGGTGACGGTGCGGGTGACGGTGCCTTCGTTGGCGGCCCAGTAGTTCGAGAACTCGGTCAGCTCGGCGCTGCTGGCGGCGCCGCCGGTGTTCGGCTGCTGCATGTAGGGGTCGGTGACCGACGCGGTGCGCAGGATGGCGGTGCCGACCAGCAGCTGCACCTGGAGATCGCGTTCGTACATGACGTTGATCTGCGCGAACAGGGAGGCGATGTAATTGGTCGCCGCGGTGGTGTCGTCCGAGAACTTCTGCGACATGAATTCGTGGTCGGTGTCGATCGCCACGGTCGCGAAGTTGAAGCCGGCGCTGGCGGTGATCGGTCCGGAGATCTCCGCGACGGTGGGCAGGGGAGCTGCGGGCTCGGCGGGCGCCGGGAGCGAGAGCAGCGGCGGCCGGAGACCGAGGCCGGCGGCTGGAGAGCCATGGGCGATCGGCGCGGCGGCGGAGTGCGCGCCAGCCGCGGCGCCACCGAGCTGGTCCTCGCCGCAGCTCCATGCCGGCTGCGGGTGAGAGCCCTGGCCGGCCAGGAACGCCTCGGGCGTGGCGAGCAGGTGCAGGCCAGGCTTGCCCGGGACCAGCGGCCGCAGCTGGTGCTGGCCGCCGGCGGCTGTCCGGATCAAGCTCTCGACGGTGCCGGTCACCGGGTCGACGGCGACGTAGATCCCCGAGCTCGGGTCGTCCGCCAGCGAGCCCCAGAAGAAGACCAGGCGCGAGCGCGGGATCTCGTGCGTGCCGCCGGCATCGACCCGCAGCACGCGCGCGCCGGGAGCGTAGATCTCGTGGCGGACGATCACCACGTCGCGGCGGGTCCCCGGCGCCACCGGCCAGCCGGCGATCCGCACGTGGTCGCCGGTCCGCACCCGCAGCAGCGCCGGCAGCAGCTCGGCGTCGAAGCGGACGAGCTCCGCGTCGCTGGCCAGGTCCGGCGCCTTGACGATCACGACTGGGGCGTCCGGAGGCACGGCGCGCGCCGCCGGCAGGGCGGCAGAGAGATCGAACGCGGACGTCGGCGGGGCGGCTGCGAAGGCGGGTACGCTGGTGGTCGTCACTGCCGCCGTGAGGGCGACGATGACTGCGATCAGGATCAGCGAAAGCGCCGGCCGCGGATGGGGCCCGGCGCTGGCAGGTCTACGGCAAGGATCCAGCATGAAACACTCCTGTACTCGCCACGTGCTGCGCGCTGCGACGCATGAGCATAAGGCTATTTGTCTCTAGATGACAAGCCTGTCAACTCTCGGTTCCCGGTTCTCCGCCCCGGCGGGCTTCCGGCGTCCGGAACCTGCTCAGGTCCCGGACACCGGAGTCCGCCGCCCGCGGCATCCCTCGCCCGCGGCACCCCATCCTTCAAGCTGACAGCGGGGGACAGTGCAGGCTCCGCGCCAGCCTCGCCGCCCCGGCGGCAGCCGCCGGGCGGCCGCGGGTGTCGCAAGCCAAACCATTGATATCAGTGGAGTTGAGGGCCGCAAGCGGAAAGCGGCACGAGGCGCTGTCGGTCCCGGCCGACGATCGGTTGCCGAAAAATGTCAACGGCGACGGTCAAAGCTCGTCCGGGTCGCTCGGCTCACCGAGGTCAAGGCTCGTCCGAGCCTTGCGGCCGGCAGCTCACCACGAGCTCGGCAGGTTCTCCCGAGGGCGCTGCCGCGCCTGCCGCGACGACGTCCACCACCGCGGTGCCGCCGGCCTGCAGGGCGCCGAACAGCAGCTCCCGGGTGAGCGGCTGCTTGACCGTCTCGTCGAGGACGCGGGCCAGGGGACGTGCGCCGAAGGCCGGGTCGTAGCCGCGCTCCGCGAGCAGCCGGCGGGCCTCGGGGGTCAGCTCGAGGCGCACGGCCTTCGCCTCCAGCTGGACGGCGAGCTCGGCGATCAGCTTGTCGACGATCTTCTCCATCACCTCGCGCGACAGCGGCCGGAACTGCAGCTTGGCGTCGAGGCGATTCCGGAACTCGGGGCTGAAGAGGCGCTCGTAGGCCCGCTCGGCATCCGCGTCGCGGCCGCCGTGCGCCGGCGGCGCGGCGTGGCCGTGGCCGAGGTCGGCTGCGGCGTCGGCGGCGGCGAAGCCGAACGGCCGGCGGGCCATCTCGCGCGCGCCGAGGTTCGAGGTCATGAGCAGGATGACGTGGCGGAAATCGGTGCGCTTGCCGTTGGTGTCGGTCAAGATGCCGTGGTCCATGATCTGGAGCAGCAGGTTGAAGACGTCCTCGTGTGCCTTCTCGACCTCGTCGAGCAGCAGCACGGCGTGCGGGTTCTTGGCCACCGCCTCGGTCAGCAGCCCGCCGCGGTCGAAGCCGACGTAGCCGGGCGGCGCCCCCACCAGGCGTGAGACGGTGTGCCGCTCCATGTACTCGCTCATGTCGAAGCGCAGGAAGCTGATGCCGAGCGCCAGCCCCAGCTGGCGCGCCATCTCGGTCTTGCCGACGCCGGTGGGACCGGTGAGCAGGAAGCAGCCGACCGGCCGCTCGCGGTCGCGCAGGCCGGCGCGGGCGACCTGGATGGCGGCGACCAGCCGGTCGACCGCCTCCTCCTGGCCGAACACAGCCTTCGTCAGCTCGTCGCGCAAGCCACGCAGCCGCTCGCGGTCGTCGCCCTGGACGCGGCGGGCGGGGATCTGGGCCATGGTGGCGAGGACGCTCTCGACATCGGCGACGTCGACCACCGCCGCCCGGCGGCCGCCGGCCGCGGCGGTCCCCGCCGATGCGGCGGCCGCAGGGTCCGGGGAATCCGTGCTTGCAGAACCAGCGCCGGCCTCGCCACCAGGCGCGGCCTCGAGCACGGCCGAACCCTCGGCGCTGCCCGCGCCTCCCGCCGCCAAGGCGACTGTGGCGCCGGCCTCGTCCAGCAGGTCGATGGCGCTGTCCGGCAGCCGGCGGTCGCGCAGGTAGCGGCTGGCGAGCTCGGCGGCGGCGGCGATCGCAGCGTCGGTGTAGCGCACCCCGTGGTGCTCTTCGTAGCGGCCGCGCAGGCCGCCGAAGATGCGCACCGTCTCTTCGACCGAGGGTTCGACGACCTCGACCTTCTGGAAGCGGCGGGCGAGCGCCTGGTCGCGCTCGAAGCTCTGGCGGAACTCCTCCCAGGTGGTGGCGCCGATGCAGCGCAGGCCGCCGTGCTGCAGCGCCGGCTTGAGCAGGTTCGAGGCGTCCATGGTGCCGCGCCCGGCGCTGCCGGCGCCGATCAGGTTGTGGATCTCGTCGATGAACAGGATCGGGTGCCGCTGCGCCGCCAGCGCGGCGAGCACCGCCTTCAGCCGGTTCTCGAAATCACCGCGGTAGCGCGTGCCGGCGAGCAGCGCGCCGAGGTCGAGGCGATAGATGCGGGTGTCGCGGAAGGCCGCCGGCACCTCGCCGTGGGCGATGCGCAGGGCCAGGCCCTCGACCAGGGCGGTCTTGCCGACGCCCGGGTCGCCGACGTAGATGGGATTGTTCTTGCGCCGCCGCCGCAGGATGTGGAGGGTGCGCGCCAGCTCGGTCTCGCGGCCGATCAGCGGATCGATGCCGCCGCGCCGCCCCAGCTCGGTGAGGTCCTGGGTGAAGGCGGCGAGCGCCTCGTCGGCGTCGTGCGGCGCCGGCACGGCCTCGTCGTCGTCCAGCCCGCCGCCGTCCGCTCCGGGTGCGCCGTCCGTTCCGGGTCGTCCGGGGAACCCCGCGGCATCCGATCCGGGAGGGGCTTCCCGCGGTGTCCCGGGGGGGCCCGCCGCACCGGTCGCCGGAGCACCGGTCCTGAGGCCGCGGCGGGGCGCGGGGGCGGGCCGGCCGGGGTGCAGCTTCGAGATGCCGTGTGCCAGGAAGCTCACCACGTCGAGGCGCGTCACGCCCTGGCTCGCGAGCAGCTCCGCCGCTTGCGAGTCGACCTCGGAGAGCATGGCCACCAGCACGTCGGCACCCTGGATCTCCGTCTTGCCTGCCGCCTCGGCGTGCGCGCCCGCCCATTCGAGCGCCCGCCGCAGTCCCAGCGACAGACGCGGCTGGATGGTCGCGGCGGTCGCGCGGGGCGGGCGCGTCCTGCCGGCGTCGCGGCCATGGCGCCCGCGCGCAGGATCCCGCGGCTCTGCCTCGAGCCGGTCGCTGAGCCGCCGGCGCAGCAGATCGAGATCGGTGCCGGCATGGCGCAGCACCTTGCCGGTGGCCTCGTCGAACGTCAGCGCATAGAGCAGGTGCTCGGGGCCGGCGTACTCGTGGCCGAGCCGGCCGGCCTCGGTGACCGCGACGGTGAGCGCGATCTCGAGGTCCTGGGACAGCCTCACCGCTGGCCTCCGCTGCCGGCCAAGCCGCCGGCGCCCTCGGGGTCGTCGGCGTCATGGGGGTCGTCGGGCTCATTGGCGCCATGCGGCTCGACGGTGAGCAGCAGCGGCATGCCCTCCTGCCGCGCCTCGTCGATGACCTCGGCGACCTTGGTCTCGGCCACGTCGCGTGTATAGATGCCGGCGATCCCGGCGCCCTTGTGGTGCACCTGCAGCATGATGTGGAGGGCCTCGGCCGGCGGCTTGTGGAAGTGCTTCATCAGCATGGCGACGACGAACTCCATGGTCGTGTAGTCGTCGTTGTGCATCACCACCTGGTAGCGGCGCGGGTGCCGCGGGCGGCGCTTCACCTCGGGCTCGGCGACGGTCTCGACGGCGCTGCCCGCGCCGGGGTCGTCGAAGGGATCGGAGGTGTCCAAACGCGTGTCGGAGGCGGCTAGGAAGGCGGATGCGTCCAGTGCGCAGAAGTCCAGCGATCGGGCGATGCCTTGCCCGGTGCAACGGTCCCTCTGGCCATCGCCCCCTGGTCCGCGGTTGTTTCGGGCGCTGCCCGCGCCCTCCCCCTTCACTGTACCTGCTCCCGGGTCTTCAGGAAGCGCATCGCCGGCCAGTCCTCGCCGGTGGTCTTCAGGTGCCAGGCGTTGCGGGCGAGGAACACTGGCAGCCCGTCGTGGTCCGCCGCCATGCTGCCGTGGTGGGCGTTGGCGAAGCGCTTGAGCGCCTGGTGGTCCTCGGCCTCCACCCAGCGCGCGGTGAACAGCGACGTGCCCTCGAAATGCACCGGGATGCCGTACTCGGTGCGGATGCGGTCGGCCAGCACGTCGAACTGCAGCGCGCCGGCGACGCCGACGATCCAGTCGGTGCCGAAGCTCGGGCGGAAGACCTGCGCGGCGCCCTCCTCGGCCAGGTGCAGCAGCGCCCTCCCCAGGTGCTTGGCGCGCATCGGGTCCTCCGGGCGCACCTTGCGCAGCAGCTCGGGGGCGAAGCTGGGGATGCCGGTGAAGCGCAGCGGCTCGCCTTCGCTCAGCGCGTCGCCGATGCGCAGGTTGCCGTGGTTCGGGATGCCGATGATGTCACCGGCCCAGGCCTCCTCGGCGAGCTCGCGGTCCTGCGCCAGGAACAGCACCGGATTGTGAACGGTCAGCGTCTTGCCGCTGCGCACGTGGAGCAGCTTCATGCCGCGCCGGAAGCGGCCCGAGCAGAGGCGGACGAAAGCGACGCGGTCGCGGTGCTTGGGATCCATGTTCGCCTGGATCTTGAACACGAAGCCGGTGACCGCCTCCTCCTCCGGGTCGACCGCGCGGCTCTCGGCCGGCTGCGGGCGCGGCGACGGCGCCAGCTCGACCAGGCCCTCGAGCAGCTCGCGGACGCCGAAGTTGTTCAGCGCGCTGCCGAAGTAGACCGGCGTCAGGTGGCCGCCGCGATAGCTGGCGAGGTCGAACGGCGGGCAGAGGCCGCGCGCCATGTGCACCTCCTCGCGCAGCTTGGCGGCCGCGCCGGCAGGGAGCAGGCGGTCGAGCGCGGGGTCGTCGAGCCCGCCCGCCAGCTTGCCGCCGGCCGTCGCGGCCGGCATCGCGCCGCGCTGGCGCGCCGCGCCCGTCCCGCGGCCGGCGCCGCCGCGCTCGAGCAGCACCAGGCCTTCGTGGAACAGGTCGTAGCAGCCGAGGAAGCTCTGCCCCATGCCGATCGGCCACGAGGCGGGGGTGACGGCGAGCGCCAGGGTGCTCTCGATCTCGTCCATCAGCTCGAGCGGGTCGCGCGCCTCGCGGTCGAGCTTGTTGACGAAGGTCACGATCGGCACGTCGCGCAGGCGGCAGACCTCGAACAGCTTGCGGGTCTGCGTCTCGATGCCCTTGGCGGCGTCGATGACCATCACCGCCGAGTCGACAGCGGTGAGGGTGCGATAGGTGTCCTCGCTGAAGTCCTCGTGGCCCGGGGTGTCCAGCAGGTTGAAGGTGCAGCCGGCGTAGTCGAAGGTCATCACCGAGGCGGTCACCGAGATGCCGCGCTCCTGCTCGACCTTCATCCAGTCCGAACGTGCACGGCGGGCGTCGCCGCGCGCCTTGACCGCGCCGGCCAGCTGGATGGCGCCGCCGAACAGCAGCAGCTTCTCGGTCAGCGTCGTCTTGCCGGCGTCGGGGTGCGAGATGATCGCGAACGTCCGCCGCCGCGACACGCGGTCGTGAAGAGTGCTCATGCTCTCGTGGTAGCTCCGTGCCAGGTGCGCCCGTCGTCGCCGGTCGCGGTACTCGTCGGAACAGCCTCGTCAGCCTAGCAAATTCCCCCTGCGCCCGGCGAGGTGAACCGCACGACCGCCGGTCAGGACATACCGGCCGGAGCTGGGACGCAGAGCAGATCAAGCCGCGGGCTTCCCACGATTTCCAGCGGTTCCCATCATCCTCCGGCCGCGTGCCGCGTGCCGCGGCGGATGCCTCGGGTGTGCTCTCCGGCCGCCTGGTCGTGGCCGGACGTGTCGAGGCTCGCTCGCGCGGCTCGAGGCTTGACCGTCGACCACAGGAGAAACATCGATGAAAGGCAACGACCGACGTGCTTTCTTGAAGAACGGGATGTTGGCCGCGGGCGCCGCGACGCTGGGCGCCGGGCTGCTGCCTGACGCCCTGGGCGCGAGGCTGTTACCCGGCGGGGTGCCCGGCGGGGTAGCTGCGCTGGACAGCGAGGCCGAGGCGCTCGGGCCCATCACGAAGGGCGACATCGCGATCCTGAGGTTCTTGCAGGCCTTGGAGCAAGTCGAGGCCGACCTGTGGATCCAGTACTCCGAGCTCGGAGGGACCCAGGACAACGAGGTGTCGGGAGTCAACGGCGGCAACCCCCTCTACGCGGCTGCCCTGCAGATCCTCGACGGCGACATGCCGCAGTACATCCACGACAACACCGACGACGAGATCAGTCACGCCGCGTTCCTCGGCAAGTACCTGGAATCGAAGGGCGCCGAGTCGGCCAACCTGCAGCCGTTCAGGCACCTGCCGAGCAGCAAGGCGACCGGCGCGAACCAGAGCTTCGGCGGCGACGGCGGGCGGCTCACCAATCTCATGCAGCTCACCGTCGACACCAGCTTCTGGGCGCGGTACCGCAGCATCACCAACCCCGACTTCGATGCCGGCGCGAAGTTCGTGCAGGCGGTCCCGGACCTGGCGGTCGGGCAGCATACGGCGATCCCCAGGACCGATGACGACACGGCGGGCAGCAGCATCAGCGCCGATCCCGCCAACAACCCGACGTCCATCACCGCCCACCTGCAGGCGATCGCCTTCACCGCGGGCTTTCACTTCGCGTTCATCGAGCAAGGCGGCACCAGCCTCTATCCGACGCTCGCCCAGCAGGTGACCAACCTGGAGGTCCTGCGCATCCTGCTGAGCATCGGCCCGAGCGAGACGATGCACTTCCAGACCTGGCAGGACAAGGCGGGCAATGCCCTGCCGATCACCGACACGGACACCGGCTTCCCCGGCTCGACGGGCGCCACGGTGAGGTTCTCGACGCTCTCCGCCGCCCAGGGAGAGACGAACCCCGAGTCCCTGAAGGGCGATACCTTGCAGGCGAACCTGATCATGCCCGAGCCGACCCATTTCCTCAGGCCGAGCTTCCCGCCGGTCGCGATCGTCCGCCCGACCTCGACGCGGAACTCGGGAGCCGTGGCCGCCGTCCAGAGCTTCGTCGACGACGGGCTGTTCATCGGGCACACGGTCAACGGCAAGTCGGACGGCTTCGTCGAGCTGCTGTTCCGCCTGGCGTTGAAGGCGGACGAGGCTCGGCGCGGGGTGTGACGGGGTGTGAGGCGGGCGTGAGTGGACAGAGCTCGCGGCGGCCGGCCGGGTGGTTGGCCGCCGCGAGCCGGAGATCGGGGTCGCCGCGTGCCTGCCGGGTGTAGGCTGCGGCCACGGTGCGTCGTGACGCAGACGGAGGATGGCCGAAGAGGCCGGCGTCTGCACGCTGCGTGTCTCCAGCGGGTGCAAGTCCCGCCTCGGTAAGCGCCGGTGCGCCGAGTAGCAGGCCCCAGGCGAGCGGGGGAGACCCCGACGC
>DATNKH010000235.1:0-5960 GCA_035603475.1 Thermoanaerobaculia bacterium | reverse complement strand
CGGCCTCGGCCTGGGCCTGGGCTTCGCCTGGGATTATCCGTGGGGCTGGGGACCGGGCTTCTACGGCTACTGGGGGCCCTCCTGGTACGGCTACAACCCGGGCTACTGGGCCTACCCCGGCTACGGCGACGGCTACTCCGGCGACCCGAATGGCTACAGCCCGGGGTACAGCGCCCCCGCTCCTCGCTCCCGTGGCGAGATGGGCGCGCTCGACATCGCCATCTCTCCCAGCGACGCCGAGGTGTACCTGAACGGCGAGTACGTCGGCCGGGCGCGGGACTTCAGCGGCTGGGGCCGCGGTTACCTGTGGCTCGAGAAGGGCACCTACGACATCGTCTTCTACAAGGACGGCTACCGGACCCTTGCCCGCCAGGTGAGCATCTATCCCGGCCTGGTCATCAAGTGGGACGACAAGCTCGAGCATGGCCAGGCGGTGCGGCCGGAGGATCTGGCCACCAAGAGTCACGAGCGCCGCGACTCACGGCTGCAGTTCGAGCGCGACCGCGCCGACCAGATCGACCGCCGGCAGCAGATGCAAGAACCGCCGCCTTACCAGGGCCAGCAGGCCCCGCAGGACAACAGTGGTGGCTGGAACGACAACTGGCGCGACCGCGTGAACCGCGACCGCGGTGACCGCAACGACAACGGCGCCGCCCCCCAGCGCAACGTCCAGCCGGCGCCTGCCCCGGGTCCGGCCCGGGCGGCCGTCACCTCCGACCAGTACGGCAGGCTGCGCATGAAGGTCGAGCCGGACGACGCCTCGGTCTATCTCGACGGCCGCTTCGTCGGCACCGGCAGCGACCTGGCCGGCAACGAGGCGGGTCTCTTGCTGTCCCCCGGCCATCACCGGGTCTCGGTCGTGCGCCCCGGCCACCGTGCCGAGGAGCGGGACCTGGACGCCCTCCTCGGCAAGGACGTCGATCTCACGGTGACGCTGAAGCCCTCCGGCCCGACCGGATAGCCATCCCCAGATTCCTCCACCCACGGCCCGGTACCTCTGTCAACGAAGAGGTCCGGGCCGGCCTGTTTTTCAGCGAAGCCATCGCGCGCCGGGCCTTGCACAACCCGCGGCAGGATCAGCACACAAGCCGGCTCCGCTCGGTACGCTCGGCAGGTTCGAAGCTCGCCGCCGGCGAAAAAAAGCGGGGCCGATGACGCTGCATCGACCCCTGCGGGGAGGACAGGCCCGGTGAAACCCGGGCCTGGATGAGGAGGGCGCGCCAGCCGGCTCCGGGCCGAGCGCGCCCGCCTCGAAGAGGGCTTACTTCTTGCCGACCGTCACCGTGGCCGACGCAGCGTTCGAGCCGCGACGCTGCCGGACGGAGCTCTCTCCGGCGCCTCTGAAGATAGGGCGCGCGGCACCGCCGGGGCATGAGGAAAGCTCCTCATCCCGTCCCGGGGAAAACCCTCATCGGGGGCTCGACGAACGGAGGATGCAGGAGATGGAGGGGAGGCAGGAGATGCAGGAGCCAAAGGTGGCGGCGCCTCGCACCGGAGGCGCCATCGCTCAGGGCCGGAGCCACCGGCGGAACCATTCGAGGTTGCGGCGCATGATCTCCTGCTCGAGGGCGGGCTCGTAGATCACGTGCCCGCCGCGGGGGTAGATCTCCATCTCGACGGTCTTTCCCTGCTCCTTCAGGGCCTTGTAGAACTTGGTCGCCTGCATGAGCGGCACGCGGCGGTCGTTCTCGCCGTGCTGGATGAGGAGCGGCGTGGCGACGCTGGAGACGTAGGTGATGGGCGAATGCCTGGCGTAGGCCTCCGGCGCCTCCCAGGGCAGGCCGAAATACTCCTGGGTGAAGTCGCCGGCGTCGGAGACGTAGTACAGGTCGGCGATGTCGCTGATGCTGCACATCGCGGAGGCGGCCTTGAAGCGGTGGGTCTGGGTGACGATCCAGTCGGTCAGGTAGCCACCATACGACGCGCCCATGACTCCCAGGCGGTCGGGATCGGCCACGCCCTCCTTCACCAGGTCGTCGACGCCGGCCATGACGTCCTGGTAGTCGCCTTCGCCCCAGCCGTTCTCGATCATGCGGAAGCCGGCCTCGCCGTACCCCGAGCCGCCGCGCGGCATGGGCAGCAGGACCGCCAGGCCGGCGCTGGCCATCGCCTGGATCGGATAGGGCTCCACCTGTCCCACCGAATGCATGAATTGTGGGAAGACGCCATAAGTGACGCCACCGATCGGTCCGCCGTGCAGGTAGACCACGAGCGGCAGCCGGCGCCGCTGCCGGGCGTCGCCATCGCCGGGCGGCGTCAGCAGCAGGCCCCAGATCTCCATGCCGTCGAAAGACCGCCAGTGAATCGGCTCGAGCTTGCCCAGCGCCAGCTCCGCGAGCTCCGGGTTCACCTCGGTCAGGCGGCGCGGCGGGCCTTGGCGGCCATCGGCGCCATCGGCGGGACCGCCGCGATCGGCCAGGCCGGCGAGATCGAGGACGAGAACGTCGCCCATGGTCTGCGCCTCGACCGAGCGGAACGCGAGCCGCTTCCCGTCGCGGCTGAACGACGGCGAGTAGTGGACGAAGGGACCTGGGTCGAGCTCCGTGCGGCGGCCGTCCAGCCAGAGCCGTAGCAGCGGCTGCTCGAACATGTGCGCGCCACGCTGCGACGGGCTCTCGTTGGGCACGGCCACCAGCGAAGCGCTGTCCGGCGCCCAGGTCAGCTCGGCCACCCAGATGTCCGGGGCGAGGCTACGGATGCGCTGCGGATCGCCGGCGGCGCCCGTCGCCGTCGGTGCCGCCGGCACCAGGTACAGCCCCCAGGTCGAGACCATCTTCGGCCGGCCGGCGGTCGAGATGAAGGCGATCCAGCGACCGTCGGGCGAATAGCGCGGCGAGGTGTTCATGCCGTCGCGGTCGACGATCACGCGCGGCTCGCCGCCGGCGGCGGGAAGCGCGTAGAGGCGGGTGTGGAACACGCCCACGTAACCGGGCCGCGTCGAGGCGGCGTAGGCGATCGTCGCGCCGTCGGGCGACCAGTCGAGGGCGGCCACGAATTGATCCGGAGGGCTGAGCGCCCGGGGCTGGCCCCCGGCGAGGTCCTGGACCCACACCCGCGCCGGGTGCTCCTGCCGGTCCACCTCGATCACGAACGACTTGTCCTGGCGCCGCCGGTCCTCCTCGGCGGCAGGAGCATCGGGCGCCAGGTAGGCGAGCCGCGTGCCGTCGGGCGACCAGACGTAGTCCGAGACCCCTTGGCGGCTGGCGGTGAGCGCCCGGGCCTCGCCGCCCCGCACGTCGAGCGCGAAGACCTGTGGGAGATCGCCGGCGAAGGCCAGGAAGGACAAGCGGGTGCCGTCGGGCGACCAGCGCAGGTGGGGAGCCGGCCGCGGCCGGTTGAAGATGCGCGTGCCGAAGGTGAGGCGCTGGGGTGTGCCGCCCGCGGCCGGCACCAGGTAGAGCACGGCCTCGTGCTCGTCTTTCTCAAGCGCCGGCCGCGAGAGCACGTAGGCGACCTGCCGGCCGTCGGGCGAGATCCGCACGTCCGAGATCGAGCGCAGACCCATCAGGTCGGCCACGGTGACCGGGCGGGCTCCGACTCCGGCTGCCACGGCCGCCGGCGCAGCCGCGAGCAGGGCGAGACCGACGGCGAGAGACGCGCGGTAGTGCATGCGGGGATCGGCTGGAGACGCTACCGCCGCGCCGCGCCTGCCGTCAACCCCAGCCCTCGGTGTACCATGGTCGTCGGCCAGCACACTGCAGGTTGCGCCGAGCGCCGCGGTGGGAACATCCATCGCGGCTGCCTCGGGGCAAGCGGGCGCGTCGCGTGGGCCGTTCTCGCCGGGAGTAGACCGCGATGTCGAAGACCGCTTGCATCGTTCCGTGGACCACCCTCGCCATCGGCCCCGACGGTCGGGCGACCTTCTGCTGCGACATCCCGACGCCCCTGACCGTCGACGGCCGGATGGGTAGCGTCTACCGGGACTCGCTCGACGACCTCTGGAACGCCCAGGAGCTCGTGGAGGTGCGCGCGGCGATGGCGCGCGGTGAGAAACCCGAGAGCTGCCACCTCTGCTGGGAGCGCGAGGCTGCGGGCGGCGCGAGCCGCCGGCTGCTCACCAACGCCGCCTACCCGCAGCTCGGCGGCCGGCTCGCCGTCGCGGAGCTGCAGCGGGAGGGCGCCGGGAGCGGCTTCCGCCTCGAGCGCCGGCCGGACTGGTTCATCCTGGAGCTGGGCAACGTCTGCGACCTGAAGTGCCGCAGCTGCAGCCCGCTGTCCAGCTCGCGCATCGCCGCCGATCCGCTCCACGCCGCCTGGACCGCGAGCGGGCCGGCGGCGGCCTCCGAGACGCCGCCCGCGGGGCAGCCGCGGCCGCGGCTGCGGCTCGCGCCCGAGGGCCGCAAGGCGTGGTTCGAGGACGTCGACGCCATGGCGGACATGATCGCCGGCGGCGCCGGCGACAATGCATTGCTGTCGCTGATGGGAGGCGAGCCCTTCCTCATCGACCGCACCTGGCGGCTGCTCCGCGCGCTGGTCGCGCGCGGCCTGGCGCCGCGCCTGCTCGTGGGCCTGGCGACGAACGGCCAGCACCGGAGCGCCCACCTCGAAGAGCTCGCGCCCCGCTTCCGCGGCTTCAACCTGTCGCTGAGCATCGACGCTCACGGCAAGCTCTACGAGTACCTGCGGCACGGCGCCAGCTGGCGCCGGCTGGTCGACAACCTGCGCTGGTTCCGCCAGGTGCCCAGCCTCGATCTCTCCGTCGTGCCGACGCTGCAGAACGGCAACGCGCTGGACATGGTGACCCTGCTCCGCTTCCTGGACGAGCACGAGCTGCGCCTGGCCTTCAACGAGGCGACCTCGCCCGCGCGCCTGCGACCCGCGAACCTTCCCCCGAGCGTCCGCCGCATCGCCGCCCGGCGGCTGCGTGCCTACCTCGACGCGGAATGCAAGCCGGCGAACCTCGCCGTCGTTCGCGCTTACTGCGAGGTCCTCGACGAGGCGGGCGACGGCTTCGACGCCGGCCTGTTCGGCGAGTTCATGACCTTCACCAACGACCTCGACGCCGGCCGCGGCGAGAGCTTGCGCGAGGCCGCGCCGGAGCTCGTGGCGCTGGTCCGGGCCGCGGGCGTGGAGTGGTCGGACGAGCGGCGTCACGGTCCCGCCGGCGCGGACACCGCGAGCCTTCGCCAGGCCGAGGTGCTGCGGCGTGTCAATCGCACGGTCTCGGAACGCGACGTCATCTTCACCGGTTTCGAGGCCGCCCAGCCCGGCGCCTACTTCAGCTCCGGGGCGAGCCAGCTCGCCGAGATCGACGGCCTGCTGCGGGAGCATGGCCATCCGGGGCTGGCGGGCAGCCGGGCGGTCGCCGACTTCGGGTGCAATTACGGCCGCCTGACCCGCGTGCTGCGCGCCGCGCTGCCGCACGCCGCCGTCTACGCCTGCGACATCGACCGCGACGCCGTGCGGTTCTGCGCCGACGAGCTCGGCGCGCTGCCGGTCGTCACCGGCTGGCGGCCCGACGAGGAGCAGCTGCCGGGCGACCTCGACGCCGTCTTCTCGGTCTCGCTGCTGACCCACACCCCCCTCGAGCACTGGCGGCGCGTCCTGCGCGCCTGGGCGCGGATGCTGCGCCCGGGCGGCGTCGCGGCCTTCACCTTCCTCGCCGAGAGCCACGTCGGCGCCTGGCTGGCGGGCGCGATGGAGCACTACGGGTCCTACTCTCCCGAGCAGCGTGCCGAAGCCGTGCGCGCCGTGCGCGAGGAGGGATGCGGCTTCGCCGCCCTGACCTCCGGTTACGGCGGCGAGCCGCTCTACGGCATCGCGTTCTGCGAGCGCGACGTCGTGCGGCTGGAGATCGCCGCGGCCGGCCTCGAGCTGCTGGCGATGCCTGCCGCGACGAGCCCGACCTTCGCGCAAGACCTGGCGCTGGTGCGCAAGCCGGACGTGCCGGACCAGCAGGGCATTCCGCGGGCCGGCCGCGCCACCGACGTCGACGGCGACGACCCCGGGGCCGGCGCGGT
>DATNKH010000234.1:0-6846 GCA_035603475.1 Thermoanaerobaculia bacterium | reverse complement strand
CGTCCGCCTCGTCCTGCGCATCCGGGCCGAGCGCCGCGACTCCCGCGCGGGAGCCGCGGCTCCCGTCGCGGCGTGGTTGGCGGGAGGGGTGCCGGTCAAGTATGCCGGCGGAACGCAGGCTCCCGCGGTCGGCGGTCTGCTCCGTCCGCACATCGCGCTGCCCCGGGGCATCGATCGGCTCCTCAGCGGTCCCGAGCTCGATGCGGTGCTCATCCACGAGCTGACCCATGCCCGTCGGCGCGACAACCTGGTCCGCCTGGTCTATGAAGTGGGCCTCTGCGTGCTCTGGTTCCACCCGCTGGTGTGGGTCAGCGGGTCGCGTCTCGCGCTCTACCGCGAGCTCTCCTGCGACGAGTCGGTGATCCGGAGCAACCAGGGGGGCGACCTGATCTCGGCCCTCTCCAAGCTCGCCAATCCCCGGGAGGACCTGCTCCTCCAGGCTTCCGCCGCGTCGTTCCTGGGCCCTCGCCTGGCCAGCCTGGTGGCCGCCCGGCCGCGCGCCGGTCGCGCCGCGAATACGCTGCTGGCGGTGGTGTTCGGCGCGGCCGTCGCCGGCGGTGTGCTGGAGACGATCGCGCACACCGCCTGTTGCTTCCTGACGAAGAGGTGATTCCGTGAGCCGCCCGCTCGACGCCCGGCCACGCGGCTGGCTCAGTGGACCGGCTTTCCCGCCTCGAGATTCGCGATGAAGTTCTTGACCCCCTCCTGGTTGGCGGGGTCAGGGGCCTGCGGCAACGCCAGCTTGGCCTCCGCGATTGCCTGGTCCCGGTGACCCAGGGCCGCGTGACCGCGCGCCAGACCGAGGTGCACCGGCCAGACGTTCGGGTGGAGCTGGGCGTTGGCCGTGAAGACTTCCATCGCCTCGGCCGGGCGGTGCATCGCGATCAGCTGACGGCCGATGAGATGGACGTCGGTCGGGCCGGCGTTCGGGTCATGGATCGCCTTGGCGAGCATGGCCTTGCCCTCGGTCGCCTTGCCGTTGGCTTCGAGCGCCAGCGCCAGGGTGAAGAGGGTCGTCGCGTTCCCCTGGCCGCCGAAGTTCGGGTCGGCGCCGTGCCGCGCCCAGAGCAGGGCGTCGTCGAGGTGAATCTTGTTGGTGAGGCAGAACTGGGCAGCCGTCGTCCAGCCGCGCCAATTGAAGCCGCCCGCCGAGCGCAGCTCCTGGCGCATCCTCTCGACCGTGAGCTCCTTGATGTTCTCGACCTTGATGGCGAAGGGCAGCTGCAGGTCCTCCCAGCGCAGCACCGCGGTTACGCTGTCGGGCTGCTGGTCGCGGAACTGGTAGGTGAGGTCCTCGTAATACTCGCTCCGTTGGGGCTTCGCCGTCACCCGCAGGGCATCTTCCTTCGCGTCGTAATAGAAGCTTCCCCAGGAGGTGTAGTTCTTCGAGAAGATGATCGTCCACTCGTCCGCTTCGGGGACGAAAAAGAGGCCGTAGGAGCCGGCCGGCAGACGCTGGCCCTGGATCGTGACGTCGTGAGTCGTGGTGAAGACGGTGTTCTCGTTGGCGCCGGCGCGCCACGGGCACTGACTGCCGCAGCTGCCGAAGGGGAGGGTCGCCATCCCGTATTCGACGAGATTGCCCTTGCCCCAGATCTTGCCCCGTCGATCGACTCCGGCCGGGCTGTGCACGTGCGGACTGCTGTAGTCGATGGTCACCCGGACGAAGCTGATGCCCTGGCTGACCAGGGCGTGCTGAGCACCTCCACGACTATGACCATCGAGGTCGCTGTCGGACGGGGGGATCGTGACGCCGCTGAACAGCTGGGCGGCCGCGGGGGTCGCGAGAAGCGCCGCCCCGGCGAGCGTCGCGAGCGCGGCGAGGCTTCGGCAGGCTCTGACCATCATGTCCTCCGACGTTGCGGTCCGCCGGTGCCCGTGTGCGGGCAGGCGCGGACCGAACCGAAATGGACCCACAGGGGGTGGTGCGCCCCTGGGACGCTGGAGGATTCTTGCCGCTCGGGTCGGCTCTCGCCAGATCCACTTCCGAGACGCCGCGTAAGACCAGTTCGCGCGCCCTGCGTGCAGACCTCGCCTACCGCCCGCCGTCGGGGCGGTAGGGGTCCGGCGCGAAGCCGGGCTCGAAGCCGCGCGCGCGCTCGCGGCGCTCGAGCGGATCGCTCCGGCGCACCCGCGGCAGCAGTCCGAGCTTCACCAGCGCCGGCCGGTATTCGTAGCGAATCTCCAGGCATGCCGCGGCGGAGCGCTCGGCGTCGAAGCGCACGCGCTCGATCTGGTGGTCGACCTCGCGCCCGATGCCGGTCGCGGCATACTCGTCGGCCGGCGGGGCCTGGAACCCGCCTGGAAGCCCTCCAGCGCCCGCATCCGCCCGCCCGGGCTCGGCGGGCGCCGGCATGGGTGGGGGTGCTGCTCCGCTCGGCGCCTGGCCTTCGGCCCTGCCCTCGCCCCTCCCCTCGGGGATCGGCGCCCTGCCGCGCTCGCGGAAGTGCATCGGCTGGTCGGTCTCGGGCAGGCGTTCGCGAAACACCACGGCTGCAATCACGCCGAGGTTCGCGGTCTTCCCGAGCCAGGCCCCGTACGAGCTCTTCTCGGTCGTGAAGTAGAAGCGGCGCGCGAGCGCCGAGCTCGTCTGCCAGCCGTCGAGAACGATCGATTCGTACGGCCCGAGGATCCACTTCGAGCCCTCCTGCGCCGTGGTCGTCTTGGCGTCGATCGAGTTCAGCCCGTCGACGGAGACCGCGATCCCCACGCGCCGTCCGGTGTTGTTGGTGAGCCGCAGCGAGTACTCGCGGCCGGCAAAGGCCTCGACGTAACGGCGCCCGTGGCCGTAGAGCTCGGCGAGCGGCTGTCCGTCGACCAGCACCTCGAGCGTGTAAGGCCCTGGCGCCACGGCCAGCGCGGGTACCGCGCTCACCAGCGGCAGCGCCAGCGGAACGAGCGCGAGAGCGGCTCTGAAGACTCGTGCGATGCGGGTGGCGACGGGTGCGTCCATGGGCGTCTCCTCGTGTCCTGCAACCATAGACACCCTGGACCCGGCAGAGTAAACCACTGCCCGCTGCCATCACCTGGGACCTGCTCGTTCTCGCGGCCGACGGCCCTCCGCGGGTCGGCTCCGGCATTGTCACGATTCTTTCGTTTGCGTATACCTCTATCTATAGATGCGTATATGAGATGATAACGACATTAGGGTATGAGGGTATTCAGCGTAGCAGGGGCCATCGTCCTCCAACCGCACCACTCGTCGGGGCGGCCGGTAGAAAGGGGCTGACATGCCACTAGGGTTGACCGGAAAGTTTGACATCCTGCAGCGGTCGCCGCACGACCAGCTGGCGCCGCTCCCTCTCGAGGGTCCGGCTGGCGCTCCGACCCACCACTGGGTCCCCTCCCGGTACAACGTCCGCGCCACCGCCGACGACGGCCGCCTGGTGCTGTGGAACACCCTGAGCGGCAAGATCACCGCCTTCAAGGCCGAGGATCGCGAGGCGGTGCTCGAGCTGCTGCACCGGCAAGGCCTCGAGGCGCCGCAGGAGAGGGTGGTCGGCTACCTGGCGGAGCGGGGCTACCTGGTGCGCCAGGGCGTCGACGAGTACCGGCAGTTCCAGCAGCTGTTCGGGCGCGAGCACTACCGCACCGACGTGCTCGAGCTGATCCTCATGTCCTCGGAGGACTGCAACTTCCGCTGCACCTACTGCTACGAGGACTTCGCTCGCGGCACCATGGTCCCGACGGTGCGCGAGGGCATCAAGAACCTGGTGCGCAAGCGCGTCGGCAAGCTCAACCGGCTGGGGATCAGCTGGTTCGGCGGCGAGCCCCTCTATGGCTGGGAGGCGGTGGAGGACCTGGCTCCGTTCTTCGTCGAGATCGCCGACGAGCACGAGGTGAGCCTTGGTGCGCACATGACGACCAACGGCTACCTGCTGACGCCGGAGGTGGCCGACAAGCTCCTCGCATGGCGCATCCGGCAGTTCCAGATCACTCTCGACGGCTTGGCGGAGCACCACGACCACTCCCGCGTCGGGCGCGACGGCAGCCCGACGTTCGCCAGGATCTTCGACAACCTGAAGGCCCTCGCCCGGCGCGACGACCGCTTCGGCGTGACCCTGCGGGTCAACTTCGACCAGGCGAACGCCGGCGGTCTCTCGCAATTCGTCGACATCCTGGCGGCGGAGTTCAAGGACGACCCCCGCTACAACATCGCCCTGCACGCCGTCGGCAAGTGGGGTGGTCCCAACGACGCGCAGCTGGAGGTCTGCGGCGACCACGACGCGGCGCGCATCCAGCGCGACATCATGGCGCAGGCCCGGCGGCAGGGGCTCCACTTCGGCACTCTGCGGGACGCGGCGCGGATGGGCAGCCAGGTGTGCTACGCCGCCCGCCCCTACAACTTCCTCATCGGCGCCAGCGGCAAGGTGATGAAGTGCACGATCGTCCTCGACAAGCAGGACTACAACGTCGTCGGCCGGATCACGCCCGCCGGTGACCTGGAGCTCGACGACGACCGCATGGCGCTGTGGACCGAGCCGGCCTTCGAGCAGGACGGGCAGTGCCGCAAGTGCGTGGTGCTGCCGAGCTGCCAGGGGATCCACTGCCCCCTGATCCGCATCGAGCAGCACACCCAACCCTGTATCTCGACCCGCCGGAACCCCAAGGGCGAGCTGCTGGCGACCCTCGACGCGCCCGGCAGGCAGGCGCGCCCCGTGGATGCCGCGCAGGGCCACGCCGGGGCCGGCGCACCGATTCCCGCGATGGGCCAAGCCCTCGCACACGCTCTCGCGTCGCAGTGAGAGCGTTTCATGAACGGAGCCTCACAGGCTCGAACCAGGAAGGAGTGATCAGCATGGCGGACAAGGACAAGAAGGCGCTGGACGTCGACAAGCTCGAGGTCGCCGAGCTCGAGGACGCGGACCTCGAAGAGGTCGCCGGTGGTGTCACCGACTCGGGCTGCGGTCCCAACTCGACCTGTCCCGTCAACGGCAGCTGCGGCCCGAAGCCCCTCTAAGGTGCACGGCTGCCCCTCGGAGCCTGCGCCGGGTCCCGGCTCCGGCCAGGCACGGCGCAGGCTCCGCTCGGCGTAACGCCTCGGAACCGACGGTCCCGAGGGCTCACTTCATTCAGCGATGCGAGGAGAGATCAGAATGATCTCGTACTTCCACGACCTGGGCGAAGCGATCGAGCGGGAGTGGCGCCGGCGCAGCTACGACGAGGAGGTCTTTCCCCGGCTGGCAAGCGAGGCGCTCGAGCGGGACCCTCCGATCAGGTCGGTGGGTCCGGCGGAGATCGTCGACTGGATCTTCGGCCCGGCGCAGGCATTCTGCCAGCCCGACCACCGCGAGCTCTTCGGCGAGCCGCCGGTGATGGTCTTCCAGGCGCCGAGGTTCTACATCGAGGCCTTGTTCTGGCTCTCCGGGACCACCTCCATCCACCAGCATTCCTTCTCCGGCGTCTTCGCCGTGCTCGCCGGCTCGAGCGTGCACAGCCATTGGCGCTTCGTGCCCGAGCGCACCATCAACTCCCGCATGCTCTGCGGCCGGCTGGAGCGCGTGGCGACCGAGATCCTGCACCCGGGGGGCATGCGGGCGATCCGCCCGGGAGACCGCCTGATCCATCAGCTCTTTCACCTCGAGCTGCCGTCGGTCACCATCGTCGTCCGCACCTACGGGGATCCGCGTCACCAGCCCCAGTACAGCTACCTGCCGCCGGGCCTGGCGATCGCCCCCGAGGAACACGACCCGCTGAGGGTCCGGCGCCTGATGTTCCTCGACGGCATGGCCCGGAGCTACCTCGACGGCCTGCAGCAGCACGCGCGCAGGTTGATCGAGGGCGGCGATCTCGAGACGCTGTTCCACATGTTCTCGCTGCTGACCCGCCGCAAGGTGGACCCGGGTCTCCTCGACGAGCTGTACGGTTGCGCCCGGCGGCGCCACGGCGACGTCGTGGACCTCTTCCAGGAGGTCTGCGAAGGGCAGCGGCGGACCCGCATCGTGACCCTGCTGCGGACGAAGGTCACTGATCCCGAAGCGCGTTTCCTCCTCGCCTTGTTGATGCTGATGCCCGACCGCGATGCCATCCTCGAGACGATCCGAATGCAGTTCCCGGGCGACGAGCCGCTGGCGGCGATCGAGCGATGGGTCGCCGGCATGTCGGGCAAGGAGACGATCGGCTTCGAGTTCGACGACGTCAACCGGCTGATCTTTCGCGGCTTGGTCGAGGGCCTGGACACCGAGGGTCTGCTGCGCCGCTTGCGCGACGAGTTCCAGGGCGACTCGGTCGACGCCCATCGCGAGCGGCTGCTCGAGCACGCGCGGCAGCTGGCGAAGTCGGACCTCTTCCATTCCCTGCTCACCAGGTCGCCGCTGCAAGTGGCAAGGGTTGCATGAGCCGTCCCTCCCCGGGAACCGAGACGGCGCTGGACTCCTCCTTGATCGAGGCGTTCAACGCCTACCGCGAGGGCCTTCGCCGGCAGCCCCGGGCTCGCCCGTACATGCCGCCCCGGGACTTCGACGCCCTCATGTTCCTGGGCACCATCGGCCAGGTGAAGCCGCAAGACCGGCTGTGGCTTCGCCGCCTCTACCTCGCCTGCGGCAGGGGCCTCGCGGCCGCCCGCCAGGGACGTCTCGACGAGTCGCACCTTCACTACCTTCAGGCCGCCGACCCTCTCGACCGGCTGCTTCACGGCACCCGCGCGGGATGGCTCGTGGGGGTCTCCACCTACCAGGCCGGCGTCGCCTACCTCGACCTCCGGCGCGGCTGCGCCGAGCGGGCGCGCGAGCGCCTCGAGCTGGTGCTGGACGCCGATCTCGAGCTGGAGCGGGCCGGCCTGCCGGTGGTGCAGATGCATCGTATCCAGCAGGGCCACAACCTGGTGCGCATGGACCTGCGGCTCCG